>CBDTYC010000159.1:0-6318 GCA_965364495.1 uncultured Yoonia sp.
GCATGGCATGGGCAGTCAGCGCACTGGCAAAGACGGCGAATCCAAACGGTTGCGGGTGCCCGTCGGCACCGAAATCATTGACGAGGTCGCAGAAACCGTCATCGCTGATCTGACCGAAGTTGGCCAAACAATCGTGATTGCCAAAGGCGGTAACGGTGGTTGGGGTAACTTGCAGTTCAAGACCGCGACCAACCAGGCCCCGCGCCGCGCCAACCCCGGGCAAGAGGCGATCGAGCGCACGATCTGGTTGCGCCTGAAACTGATTGCCGACGTGGGGCTTCTGGGTATGCCGAATGCTGGCAAATCCACGTTCTTGGCCGCCACGTCGAACGCACGGCCCAAAGTTGCCGATTATCCGTTCACCACCCTGATCCCCAATCTGGGCGTTGTCGGCATCGACGAAGTTGAATTTGTCGTGGCTGACATCCCCGGTTTGATCGCAGGTGCCAGTGAAGGGCGCGGGTTGGGGGATATGTTCCTCGGTCACGTCGAACGCTGTGCCGTGTTGTTGCATTTGATCGACGGCACCTCGGGTGATCCGGCGGGCGATCTGACGACAATCATTGAGGAACTCGAAGCGTATGGCGGCGCGCTGGCTGACAAGCCGCGGATTACAGTTCTGAACAAAATCGATGCACTCGATGACGAGGAGCGTGCGTTCCTGCGTGATGAAATCGCTGCCGTCGCAAAAGGCCCTGTGCTGATGATGTCCGGCGTAAGCCGCGAAGGCATTCCGGACGTGCTGCGTGCCTTGCGTGCCGAGATCGACGACAACCGCCTGCGTCACCGGACAGCAGCGGAGGAGACAGACGAGGCTCAAGAATGGCGGCCCTGATCGACGCTAGGCGTCTTGTCGTCAAAATCGGCTCGGCTCTTTTGGTTGATAGTGAAACCGGCACGCTGCGCCAGGAATGGTTGACCTCTTTGGCCGCAGATGTGGCCCGCATCCGCGCGCGCGGCACCGACGTGATCATTGTGTCATCTGGGTCGATCGCTTTGGGCCGCCGGATCTTGGGTTTGCCGATGGTGCCTTTGGCGCTTGAGCAATCGCAAGCCGCCGCCGCTGTTGGCCAGATCAGATTGGCGCGCGCTTATGAAGAAGCACTGACGCCGCACGGCATCATCACGGGGCAGGTGCTTGTCACGCTTGAAGACAGTCAGGATCGTCGCCGCTATTTGAACAGTCGCGCAACAATGGAAACGATGCTTGGCCTTGGCGTCACGCCAATTGTTAACGAAAACGATACAATCGCCACGGATGAGATCAGATATGGCGACAATGACCGGTTGGCCGCCCAAGTTGCCGTGACCGTGGGTGCGGATCAACTGGTGCTGTTGTCTGATGTTGATGGCCTTTATACGGCTAACCCCCGGATTGATAGTGGCGCGGAACATCTTGATATTGTGGTTAAAATCACCCCTGAGATCGAAGCGATGGCCGGCGATGCCGGATCGGGTCTGTCAAAAGGCGGAATGATCACAAAAGTGATGGCCGCACGTGTCGCAACCGACGCAGGCTGCGCCATGGCCATCGCGCTTGGTAGTCCGATGAACCCGCTCGGCAAGCTGGAAGACGGTGCCAAGGTAACCTGGTTCAGCGCCCAAACTGACCCGCAGGCGGCGCGTAAACGCTGGATTTCCGCGATGAAGCCGCGCGGCACTTTGACCGTTGATGCGGGCGCTGCGGGCGCACTTGGGCGCGGCAAAAGCTTGCTGCCTGCTGGTGTGGTTCAGATCAGTGGCAATTTCGGGCGGGGGGATCTGGTCGCGATTGTCGATCCTGCGGGCGCACAACTAGGGCAGGGCCTTGTGCGCTATACAAGTGCAGAGGCGCGCCAGATCATGGGCCGCCGATCGGCTGAAATTCTCGAGGTGCTGGGCTATGAAGGCCGCGCTGCCTTGGTCCACCGCGACGATATGGTTTTGTAAAGGGACACGACGATGGGTGATCACGACACAATCGGGCCAATGATGCTCAAGATCGGCGCAGATGCACGTGCTGCGGCGACGATATTGGCGACGGCGCCTGCGCAGGCCAAATCGGATGCATTGAATACTGCCGCTGACGCAGTCTGGGCTGCGCGCGATGACATCATTGCCGCCAACAAAAACGACCTTGCCTATGGTGCGGAAAAGGGGCTTTCCCCCGCGATGATGGACCGGTTGCTTTTGAACACAGACCGCATTCAAGGCATTGTTGACAGTCTGCGCGCCGTTGCCGGACAGGTTGATCCTATCGGTCAGGTGACCGAGGAATGGACCCAGCCCAGCGGCTTGCATATTCAGCGCGTGCGCACACCTATCGGGGTGATCGGCGTGATTTACGAAAGCCGCCCGAATGTGACTGCGGACGCTGGTGCGCTTTGTCTCAAGTCCGGCAATGCCGTGATCCTGCGTGGCGGCTCTGAAAGCTTTCACTCCAGTCAGGCGATCCATGCCTGCCTTGTGAAAGGTCTTGCTGCGGCTGGTCTGCCGTCTACCGCGATCCAGCTTGTGCCAACGCGCGACCGCGCGGCCGTAACTGCGATGTTGCAGGCGACCGACCACATTGATGTGATTGTTCCACGAGGCGGCAAGGGGCTGGTCGGTTTGGTCCAACGCGAGGCGCGCGTCCCTGTTTTTGCTCATCTTGAGGGTATCTGCCATGTCTATGTTGACGCGGCTGCCGACCTTGAAAAGGCGCGGGCGATTTTGGTCAATGCCAAGACGCGGCGCACGGGGATTTGCGGATCGGCAGAAACCGTTTTGGTCGATCAGCGCTTTTTTGATCTGCACGGCGATATTCTGACCCGCGATTTACTTGCGGCTGGAGTCGAAGTGCGCGCCGACGGCGTATTGGCGCAAACCGCGGGCACCGTGCCTGCCAAGCCCGACGATTTTGGCCAAGAGTTCCTTGATATGATCATCGCGGCAAAAACTGTGAACGGTGTTGACGAGGCGATTGCGCATATTCGGAAGTACGGCTCGAACCATACAGATGCGATTATCACCGAAGACGATGCGACTGCTGCGCGTTTCTTTTCGCAACTCGACAGTGCCATTCTTATGCGCAATGCGTCGACACAGTTTGCCGATGGTGGCGAATTCGGCATGGGGGCGGAAATCGGGATCGCGACGGGTAAACTGCATGCCCGCGGCCCTGTCGGTGCGACGCAACTCACCAGTTTCAAGTATCTTGTCACTGGAAACGGGACGATCCGCCCTTAGAACTGCGCGAGCAAGTAATCCGGATGCGCGGTGAACTGCAGATGCCTGCCAGCCTCGGCCAGCACACCGGGAAGCAGTGCAAACTGCACCTGTGCCGCACTGTGTGTAAAGCTGACGTCGGGCGCTAGTAGATTATCCCACAATGCGGCGTCAACATTCAGCCTGCGACCTTCAGCGCGCATCTGCCACGCGGTACCGTCCTGGTAGATCTGGATGTCGCCACCCATCGGCATTGCCGCTTCGAGGGCTTGCAACATCAAGAGCGCACAGCGGACCAGACGTCTTGGCTGGTCGCCTTCGATTTGCCAGATATAGTTGAACCGACCACCGCGGGCATTGGCAGACAGGATCGACAGGATCTCGGTTCGCCCCACAGTCTGTTCTTCGGAAGCCGCGCCAAAGGCGATCCGAAAGTACCTGATCCGCGCACTGGCGTTCTGCACGCTTTCATTGATCAGTTCCATTTCGGCGACGGTATCACCATCCGTCAGCGACAAAAGTTCCACCCCATTGCCGATTGCCCCGATAGGGCTGATAAGGTCGTGGCAAATGCGCGAGCCGACAAGGGCAGCGAGATCAGGTTGCATAGTGTGGCCTCCGGTTTGAAAGGGACATGATGTCGGATATGAGTGCGATCCTTGAGCCCGGGATGTTGGTACAACACCCGACCCAACCCGATTGGGGGACCGGACAGGTCCAATCAAACATTGGTGGCAAAGTCACAGTGAACTTTCGCGAGGCGGGGAAGGTTGTCATTGATGCCAAAGCCGTCATGCTGGTAATCGTGAGCGGGTAACTTACAACCTAAAGTAGAGTTAATCGTTTTTGTGTCAATGGGTAACCCCATGTATGCAATAAAATTGTTGTCAGTTTGTTAATGTGGACAAAGACTGAAGATATGAAGCCGAGACCAATCACCACCTGTGACAGCGCGCCCCTTTTCGAGGCGAGGCTTGCCGGATCGGACGTTGAACTGCAGGCGGCCCAGCGGTTGCGTTATCAGGTCTTTGTCAAGGAAATGGGCGCAGGTGGTCCTTTGGTGGATCATACATTGCAGCTTGAGCGTGACCGGTTCGACCCCCATGCGCAGCACTTCTTGTTGTTGGACAAAGCGCGCGCCATAGGTGATCAGGTGGTTGGTGTTTACCGCATTATGACCGAAGAAATGGCTGCGTCGGCGGTGCAATTCTATTGCGAGGATGAATATGACCTGACTGCATTGCGGGATAGCGGTCTGCGATTGCTTGAACTGGGGCGGTCGTGTTTGCATCCGGCATACCGCGGTGGTCCCGGGATATTGCATCTCTGGGCGGCACTGTCTGATTATGTCGCGGCGCATTCCATTGACGTTCTATTCGGTGTGGCGTCATTTCACGGCGCTGATATTGCAGCGCATGAACAATCGCTTAGCCTGCTGCATCATCGCCATCTTGCACCGCAATCGCTGCGGGTTTCTGTGAAGGGCCCGACTGGGCATCGCCTGGACATTCTGCCCGAGGACGCAATTGATCGCCTTGCCGCCGTGCGTGAAATGCCTGCGTTGATCAAAGGCTATTTGCGTCTGGGCGGAACAGTTGGTGAGGGGGCCTTTGTGGACCGTGTATTCAATACCACAGATATCTGCATGATCCTGCAAAAGGACGCGATCGGTGCATTGCACAAAGCAATCTATACAAAAGGGGCTGCACGTGGCTGATACTTGGCACAGCGAGCAAGGGCCTTCTCCTGCGCAGTTCGGGTGGGCCGCGTGGATCAGGATCGTTTTGCGCGCGATCCCCTTGTTCATTCTTGTTTTTGGTGGCTTGGGGCTGTTGCTGCTTGTGCGATTAATCGAGGCACCCATCTTTGCAGAACGACGCCCCGTGACCCCCTATATCACCCAATTTGTCTGCCGGAGTGCGTTTTTCATACTCGGAATCAAATATACCAGCGCAGGTACACCATTGCAGGGCGCCGGTGCCGTTGTCGCAAACCATGTGTCATGGCTTGATATCTTTGCGCTAAATGCCCGCAAACGGATATATTTTGTCGCGAAATCCGAAGTTGCGGGCTGGCATGGTATTGGCTGGCTGGCACGTGCCACCGGCACTGTCTTTATCAAACGCGACCGCAGTTATGTTTCTGCACAGATCAAGGTTTTTCAGGACCGGCTGACCGCAGGACATCGCCTGTTATTCTTTCCCGAGGGCACCTCGACGGACGGGTTGCAGGTGCTTGCGTTCAAACCTGCATTGTTTGCAGCGTTCTTTGCCCCCGAGATCAAGCAGGGGTTGCGGATGCAGGCTGCGACGGTGAACTACACCTCACCCGATGGGGCCGATCCGCGATTTTATGGTTGGTGGGGCGACATGGATTTTGCGCCGCACCTGCTGTCAACGCTTGCCGCAAAGTCACAAGGTGGTGTCCATGTCGTCTATCATCCGCCTGTTGAGGTCGCCGGTTTTGCAGATCGCAAAGTGCTTGCCAAGCAAATGGAAGACACCGTGCGTGCCGGATTAACCCAGCATGGCAATACGTAGCGCAGTCAGTGTTTTGGCGGGATTTTCGGTGTTCCAGATTTCATCACCGATACCAAAGAAATCCGTGTGCGGCGCGAGCGCGCGGATCAAATCCGCATCAAGCGCTCCTTCCGCAACGACGGGAACTTCGATCATTTGGGACCACCACTCGAATAACTCGAGCTCTGCCTGACGGCCATCACCCAAAGGCGTCGCGCCCACAGGTCCAAAGCTGACATAGTCAGCGCCCAGTTCCCCCGCAGTCATCCCGTCATGGCGTGAATTTCCGCAAAAACTGCCGATAATGGCGTCATCACCAAGGTCCTTGCGGACTTTTTTGACAGAGCGGGCGCCGTCTTTCAAATGCACTCCGTCTAGTCCCAGACGCTCGACCAGCAGAATGTGGCTATCAATCACCAAGGCAACGTCGCGTGCATGTGTGATTTCGCGCAAAGCGTCAGCGGCCTTTGCAATCCGGCTCTCGTCGTTGGTTGCAAGCGCAAGCCGGACACAGGCGATCTCTGTGCTGTCTAGGCAGGCTGCCAGTTGCGCAGGATATGTCGATAGATCAAACTCGGGCGGGCTGATCAGATAGATTTGCGGGTGGTCTTGG
>CBDTYC010000160.1:0-6312 GCA_965364495.1 uncultured Yoonia sp.
TTGGACAAAAACGGTCGGCGCCGCACTATTTGCGCTTTTGTCAGCCTATAGAGATGACTTATCTGTCCCCCAAAATCATCGGGGTTCGTGATTAATGACAGCGACACAGCATCAAGCCGTCAATGGGTCCTGAACCTAACGGTATGCGCCTAGTTCTGGAAATCCGTAATTACAGCAGTCCCGGGGGCGGTCGGTCCGTTCATCGCGCGCAATTCCGCGCTGGCGCCGCTCAGCGGGATTTCTCTTGCCACCATTGGGCGGATGTCCACATCGCCACGCTCGATCATCCCAAGCAGACGCGGATATTTCCAAGACGGCATGCCGCGCGTGCCAAAAAACGAAAGCTGCTTTGCATAGATTGCGCGCATGTTTACCTGCATTAGACCATCACCCGACGGCATGCCGATTTGCACATGACGTCCAAGCGTTGCAAGGCATTCGACCGACGCATTTGTCGTCGTCTCGATTCCGAGCGCCTCGATTGATACCTGTGCGCCGCCATTGGTGATATCACGGATCGCTGCTGCGGCGTCGACCTTTGCCGCGTTTACCGTAGCATCCGCGCCGTGCTGTATCGCATGCGCCAATTTCTCTTCCACAATGTCGACGACAACAACTTGGGCGCCAAGCATCTTGGCCAACAGCAAGACCGACAGCCCTATGCCGCCCGTGCCGTGTACGGCCACCCATTCACCGGCTTTCAAATCCGCACGATCTGTCAAAGCATGCCATGCGGTTGTCACCCGACATCCAAGCCCTGCTGCCAAAGCTGGCGAAAGACTGTCTGGCAGATGGACGAGGTTGTGATCAAACGGCACAGCAACATACTCGGCATAGGCCCCCGGCGCGCCAAAACCGGGCACAATCTGATCGGCGCAGGTGTTTGATACACCCGTCTGGCACGCATGACAACGCCCGCAGCCCAGAATGAAAGGCGCAATCAGTCGTGACCCGATCTTGTGACGTGCAAGCGGCCCTGCCGCAACGACCGTTCCGCAGTATTCGTGTCCAAGGATAGACCCATTTTGTATCTTGGGGTGTGTGCCTGTCCAACCATGATAATCGGACCGGCAAACGCCGCAGGCCTCTACCTTTAGCACGACGCCGTCGTCGGGGCAGGAGGGATCCGGTACAGTCTCAATCGAGAGGTCTTCGTTGAAATTTCTGACAACTGCTGCCCGCATTACTTGTTCCTTGTGTCAGTTTCTCATGATTGCGTCCGGTTGTTTCGCGCAAAATCAGACAGGCCGATCGCCTTTCACGGTTACCCGTCTGCCCTTGCGCTCTGCCGGCCAATAGTCCCAGATTGCGCGATGCATGCAACAACGATTGTCCCAGAATGCCATGTCATTAAGCGTCCAGCGGAAACGGATTTGATAGTTGATATGCTCTGCATGTTCAAAAAGCATTTTCAGGATTGCGTCGCTTTCACTGTCTGACAGGCCCATGATCTTTGTGGTGAAAGTGCGGTTGATAAACAGTGACTTTCGACCTGTTTCGGGATGAGTGCGCACAATCGGGTGCACAGCTTGCGGGCAATTGATATCGGCGTCCTTTTTGCCTCGGTCGCTATAGCGCCCTTTGTAAATATGTTCCGAACTGTGCAGCGCCGACAACCCGCCGAGCATCTGCTTTAGCGGCTCTGAAAGATCATCATAGGCGGCGTACATATCGCTGAACATCGTGTCGCCACCACATGGCGGGGCGATATGGATTTGCAGCATAGTTCCAAGCGGCGGCGTCTCGTCGCATGAAACATCGGAATGCCAGAATTCGCCATTTGCAACCTTCGAATCCTTTGTTGCGTGGCTTTCGAAAATTTCTGGATAGCCCGCCATCGTGGGCGCTGCCGGATGCGCATGCAAAGGCCCAAAGCGTTTCCCGAAAGCAATGTGCTGTTCTGGCGGGATTACCTTTTGCTCTTTGAAGAAAAGGACTTGGTAGCGTGCGAAGGCGTCTTGAATTTCGGCAAATTGCGCATCGAGTACGGGCTCGCTTAAGTCGACGCCATAAATCTCTGCGCCCAAGTTTGGCGCGAAGGGTTTGGCGGTGATTGATTTATATTCGTTCGTCTTTGGCGCAACCATGATGACCCCGGGTTTTTCTGCTGTTTTATTCCACTACGGGGTCTGTCGTATCGACAAAAAACATTTACTAAAAACGATAAATATTTGATATATGAGTTAGAAAAATTTAACATCTGCGATGCCATAGCCTTGGAATTGGAAAGATGAGGTTGCAGGGATGAGTATTCGCGCACTCCGTACTCTTGTTGCTATTCATCGACATGGCAGTTTTCGCGCTGCCGCCGATGCAGAGCACCTGACGCCAGCCGCCGTTAGCCAGCAAATGCGCCATCTGGAAGATGCGTGGAACCTGCAACTTTTTGATCGATCACAGCGGACGCCAAGACTGACAGAAACCGGCCATTCATTGGTCAGCGAAGCGTCTGTTCTACTTTCCAACTATGATAGTCTGGCGGACAAAGTAAGTGCGCGCGATGAAATGTCAGGGGAGCTCACGCTGGGTGCCGTTCCCACCACGCTGACAGGTTTGGTCCCGCTTGCCCTCTCGCAGCTCAAGATTCAGTATCCTGGAATTCGTGTGCGCATTGTTCCCGGCCTTTCAAATCAGTTGATGCTGCAGTTGGAACGCAGGCAAATCAATGCTGCAATTATCTCGCGGCCCGAGGTTCTGCCGAAGAGTTTGGTGTTTTCAAGAATTGCATCGGAGAAGCTTGTTCTGCTTGTGGCGGAGGGCACTGAAGATCAGCCACTTCAGGTTCTTTTGCGCGATAAACTCTTCATCCGTTTTAACAGGGACGCGGTTGTCGGTCGGCAAATCGAGGCGTGGTTGCAGCAAAAGGGGATCGCTGTGAACGATGCTATGGAGCTTGACGGACTTGAGGCGATCTCAAGTATGGTTGCGGCGAAACTGGGCATCTCGATCGTGCCGCAAAGGTGCATCGCCGAAAAAAGCAGCCTGCCACTCAGAACGATTTCGCTTGGCGAGGACGGCCCACACCGCGTTCTTGGGCTTGTCAGCCGCGCGGATGAACCAAGGGCGGGTCTTATCAGGGCAACGGAAGCTGCCTTTCTGGAATCGGTTTCGATTGGTCAATTCGCGCTGCCGCAAAAGGACTGATTTCGAAATTGATCGGTAGGCGATCATCGTCGTCAGTCCCATCCGGAGCTTCGCGTGCAAATTTTCACAATTTTGCCATGGACTTCGCGGTTTTCCGCCTACTTTATTCTTCAGTAAGAAGACGTTAACCAATCGTTGAAAGGTGCCAGAAACTGCGCGCAATGCTGAATGACCGATGTTGTGGCCCAAGTCATTATTGGGTTGCGGCAGCGACTTTTGCCCGTATTCACCTGCCATAGTTTGAAATTTTGAAAATCGGATCTCGTCGTGTGTCGCAATGAAGCAATTTCAGCGGAAGCGGGTCCAAAAATGGCTTTTGGAGGGCCGAAGAATGAAGAATAGTCCTAACCGCGCAACAGGTTTGAAAGCTGCTGTCATACTAAGTACTTGCCTGATGGGCGGAAACGCCGCGTTTGCGGGTCCAGAGGAAGTAGAGTTTGACCCGCTTGAGTTCTGCACAGCAAATCTTGACCGGTTCAAAGGGTTTCCGGACCAACAGGCACCTATGGGCATGGAATTCAACACCCAATATGCCGGCGTCGAAGTAAATGACCCAACCCCTCCGAATTTCGAGAATTTGTTGATCGATAAACGAGCAGCTTATCAAGTCGATTGCGTCACTGTCTTGGGGCAGGCGAACATCGCTTCCTTTATGCAAAATCTGGCCTCAAGCCAAATCGCGACGTTGCCAAATCTGATCCCGCTTCTGACAGGCAATTCTGCCGGCGTGATGGACGTGCAAACATCGCAGGGGAACAACGCATTCAATATGGCAACGCCGGACGGGCTGCCTGTTTGGGCACGCCTGCAAGGTCGCTGGACAACCAGTGACACTGCTGACGGCACCTATCTTTCGGGCGCTGCTGGTGGGCACTACACTATCAATCCCAACACACTTGTTGGTTTGATGTTTGAATTCGATACGCAGACACAGGAAACCGACGATTTCTCGATTGATGGCTCTGGCTACATGGTCGGTCCATATTTCGTTGCCAAGCTGCCATCGCAGCCGGTCTATTTCGAAGCCAGTTATCTGGTCGGCACGGCAGACAACACGCTGGAATTTGGTGAGTTGAACGGGGACGTGGACTTTGAAACGGATCGTGCCCTTGCGAGCATCCGTGTTGCGGGCGATTTCGACTACGGTGATTACACTCTGACACCAAACCTTGCCGCCAGCCAACTCAAGTCCACGCAAGGCGCAATCGCGCAAGAAGAAGATGACGATATTCCTGAGCAGTCGATTACAACACGGGACGTGACAATTGGTCTGGATGTTTCGCGTTCCTTGTCCACACAGCACGGCACAATGGTTGTATCCGGTGGTTTGGCCGGAATTTTCTCGCAAACTGACGGTGACGGTTTCGCCGACCAGATCACATCAAGCTTCGAAGGCGAGCGGGCCCGCATCCACTTGGGTACGCGCTATACGTTGGACAGCGGAATGATCCTGAGCGCCGCGGCCAGCTATGACGGCATCGGCGCTGACGATTACGAAAGCATTGGCGTTCAACTCCAGATGGAAATGTCTTTCTAGGCTCAGCGACTTTCGAAAAAGGGGCGGGGTTCACCTTCGCCCCTTTTTTCCGCGCACCCCGCAACTAGACTGACCAGACACTTCGATGATGGCCTACACTGTTTCGTTAAGACGTTAGGTCACACTGACGCCCCCATGCATCGCAACTGCTTCACAAAACAGCAAACTAGGCTATCGTCCCCTGATAGCTTTTGGGAGGAAGTGTTTTGCTTGATCAAGATCGTCCGTGGACGGCCTTTTATGGCGCGTCTGTTCGCAAGACCATTGATGCTCCGAAATTTCGCACAATAGGTGATTTCGTAAGTGCCACTGCGGACACTTTTGGTGACCTGCCTGCGTTCACGACCTGTTTGCCCAATGGCATGAATGGCACGTTGACCTACCGCCAAGCGGACGAGATGTCAGATGCCTTGGCGGTCTATCTGCGTGAAATCGCCGGACTGAACGCGGGTGACCGTGTAGCCGTGCAGGTTCCGAACTGCCTGGCATATCCCATCGCCGCAATGGCGATCTTTAAGGCGGGCTGTGTTCTTGTGAACATCAACCCTCTTTATACACCAGAGGAAATGGCCAAGCAGTTTGCCGACGCAGAGCCAACGGCGATCGTCATCGTGGATATGTTTGCCGAAAAGCTGGTCGAGGCCATGAAAGGGCACCCGATCCCCAATGTGATTGTGACCCGTGTCGCCGAATACCTGCCGGCCTTGCCAAAGATGATCGTTGGTGCGGTTCAGAAATATTGGGACAAGACGATCCAGCCCGTCACAATCCCGCATATTCGCCTGCCTGACGCCGTCAACGCGGGGCGCAGCAAGAAGCAGAATCTTCAGAATAGCCTTGATACCTACCGCAGCAGCATTGATCCGGATGACGTGGCCTGTCTGCAATATACCGGCGGCACAACGGGCGTGTCCAAAGGCGCGATGCTGACCCACAACAACATTCTGATGAACATGGAACAGACGATGGAGCTGATCCCGAACCTTGAAAAAGGCAAGGAGGTCGCACTAACGGCGCTGCCGCTTTATCATATTTTTGCGTTTACCGTTAACTTCCTCGGGTTCTATTCGATCGGTGCGCGCAACATCCTGATCCCGAACCCGCGACCGCTGAGCAATCTCAAACGCGCGTTCGAGAACTACAAGATCACGTGGATGAGCGGGGTGAACACCCTTTTTAACGGCTTGAATGGCGAGGTCTGGTTTCAGGATACGCCACCCAAGCACCTGAAATTTGCCTCTGCTGGCGGCATGGCCTTGCAAGGCATCGTCGCAGAGCGTTGGGAGGCCGTGACCGGCACAACAGTTCTGGAGGGCTACGGCCTGACCGAGTCTTCGCCTGTCTTGACGTTCAACCCGTTTGGAAAGATCAGGCTGAATTCCATCGGTGTGCCTGTGCCGTCAACTGACGTGCGCTGTGTGGACGAAGATGGCAAAGACGTGCCGCAAGGCGAGGCGGGCGAGCTGATTGCCAAAGGTCCGCAAATCATGAAGGGCTATTGGAACAAACCCGAAGAGACCGCCAAGACTATCCAGAACGGGTGGCTTCTGACCGGCGATATTGGTGTAATGGACGCGGACGGTTACTTCCGTGTGGTTGACCGCAAGAAGGACATGATCTTGGTGTCCGGC
>CBDTYC010000161.1:0-6295 GCA_965364495.1 uncultured Yoonia sp.
CCCGATAAAGCGGGTGCGCTGACCCGCGAAATGTTGGTTGAACTGGCGGATATTACCGAGGCAGCGCAAGCGGCAAAGCTGTTTATCCTGACCGGAACAGGGCCGGTCTTCAGTGCAGGTGCTGATCTGGATGCAGCCCGCGCGGGGCTAGCGACCGATCCCGTCTGGGAACGCTTGTCAGGGGCAATCGTAGACTTGCCGGGGCTGAGCATTGCCGCGCTAAACGGGACCGTCGCCGGAGGGGCATTCGGTATGGTGCTGGCTTGTGACCTGCGGATAGCAGTACCCACGGCAAAGTTCTTTTATCCGGTGATGAAGCTTGGGTTCCTGCCGCAACCTTCTGATCCGGCAAGGCTTGCGCAATTGATCGGGCCAGCGCGCGCGAAATGCATCTTGATGGCAGGCCAAAAGGTGCTGGCAGAAGAGGCACTGAATTGGGGCTTGGTCGACAGGCTTGTGACACCAGAAGATCTGCTTTCGACAGCGGTGGCACTGGGCCAAGACGCGCAATCGGCACAAATGGGCCATATTGCCGCGATTAAAGGCATGATTGGATAGACTTGCCATGTGCTTGGTGGCACAGGACAACGACTGAAACGAACGGAGCAGCGCGGCGATGGAGCCTTCAACATTGATGGATCAGGCACGCGATGCCTTTGATCAGGCAATGCGCCTTGGGCAGGACTGGCTTTTGTCGCCCGCGGCATGGTCGCAATTCGCGCTGCTAATAGGCGCCTACCTGCTGGCACGTTTGGCGAACCGGATCGTTGCGCCAAAGTTGACCAAGCTGCTGTTGCCGGATGCCGATAATCACTCGATCCTCGCGACGGCGCGGCGGTTCGTATTGACGTTCTTGCCTTTGTTGCTGCCTCTTTTTGCCTATGGCTTTACAGCCATCGGAGAAACAGTCACGCGGTCGCTTTTCGGGTCCGGCGCTGTCATCGCTTTTGGCAAGCGGGTGTTTTTGTTCCTTGCTGCGCGGGCTTTGGCCAAACATATCGTTACCGACCCATTCTTGCGCACGTTGGCACGGTATGTCCTTGTGCCGGTGGCGGCGCTCTATGCGGTCGGGTTTCTTGATCAGGTCATCACGGCACTTGATGAAGCTGTTGTCAGGCTAGGAAACATCAGTTTCTCCGCACTGGCGATCGTTCGGGGTGTAATCGCAGGCAGCATCCTGTTCTGGATGGGGCAATGGTCAACGTCGCAGTCCTCGGCCTACATTGAACAACAGCGGATGCGTCCCGCGATCCGGCAATTAGCGATCAAATCGACCGAATTTATGATCTTTGCGATCGCATTCCTGATCTTGATGAATGTGATGGGGATCAGCCTTAGCTCGCTTGCCTTGATCGGGGGTGCGGTTGGTGTGGGCCTTGGTTTTGGCCTGCAAAAGATTGCATCGAACTTCATCTCAGGCGTTATCCTGATGATCGAGGGACAGGCGACCGTTGGTGACTACGTCGAACTTGATGGTGGCGAGGCGGGTACCATTATCAAGATGACCGCGCGCGCCACGATACTGGAAACCTACGATGGTCGCTGGATTGTTGTGCCGAACGAGGATTTCATCACCACACGGGTCGTGAATTATTCGGACTCTGGCTCTGCCAACCGGCTCGAGGTGGCGTTTTCGGTCAGTTACGACACCGATATCAACAAGGTCCCCGCGATCATCGAGGCGGCCGTGTCAACGCATCCCGGCGTGCTACAAGAGCCTGAAGGCCCAGATTGCGAGTTGCGCGGATTTGGCGACAGCGGCATCGATTTCTGTGTGGAATTCTGGGTCAACGGCATCGACGACGGCAAAAACAAGTACTCCTCGGATGTGTTGTTCCTTGTGTGGAATGCATTAAAGGACAACGACATCGAAATCCCGTACCCGCACCGCGTGATCGAAATGAAGGGGCAGATGCCGACGTGACCGATGCTGTCGTCATCGGGGCAGGACCCGCTGGACTAATGGCCAGCGAACAACTGGCGATCGCGGGCTTGTCCGTGTTGGTCGCCGATGCAATGCCATCGGTCGGGCGCAAGTTCCTGATGGCGGGCAAGTCTGGCCTGAACATCACCAAAGCGGAACCCGAGGCAGATTTCATTAAGGTATATCCAGCGCTGATGGCCGATGCGATCGCTGCTTTTGGCCCAAAAGAAGTGATGGCTTGGGCAACTGATCTGGGTCAACCGATGTTCACCGGTTCAACAGGGCGGGTGTTTCCGAAAGCCATGAAAGCGTCGCCGTTGTTGCGGGCATGGTTGGCGCGACTTGGCGGCATGGGCGTCACGTTCAGGACCCGCTGGCATTGGGATGGCTGGGACTCGGGCGCACTGGTGTTCAACACCCCTGACGGTCCGGTCAACATCTTGCCAAAGGTAACTGTCCTCGCGCTGGGCGGCGCAAGTTGGGCACGGTTAGGGTCTGACGGCAAATGGGCGGGGCATTTGTTGCCAGACGTTACGCCGTTTGAACCTGCAAATATGGGATTCGCGGTATCATGGAGCGATCATATGGCGCCCCATCTGGGCAAGCCGGTCAAAGCAGTCGCGCTGACTGCAGGGGCGCAAACGACACGCGGCGAGATTGTGCTGTCCAAGCGCGGCATCGAAGGCGGCGGCATTTACATGGTATCGCGGGCAATGCGTGAGGGCGCCCAGCTTCATATCGATCTTATGCCGGATTGGTCGCTTGCACGTGTCAGGCAGGCGCTGGCGAAACCGCGCGGGAAATCCAGCCTGACCAACCATTTGCGCAAAGTGCTTCGCTTTGACGGGGTGCAAATGGCGCTTTTGTCAGAGTTCGGGCGCCCCTTTCCGGACGATTTGGCTGGGTTGATCAAGGCACTACCTGTGCGTCACGGCGGCCCTCGTCCGATTGACGAAGCAATCTCAACGGGGGGCGGTGTGCGGTTTTCGGCCTTGACCAAGGATCTGATGCTCAAGTCCCACCCCGGCGTATTCTGTGCAGGTGAAATGCTGGATTGGGAGGCGCCAACAGGCGGCTACTTGATCACCGGATGCCTTGCGACCGGCTTGATGGCAGGGCGCGCTGCGGCAACTTACGGACGCTAGGCAGCCAGACGCAATTCCGCGGCAAGGCTTTGACAAAGTTGAAGATCGGTCCGATAGCGATGTCGGATCAGGTCGATTGTCGCGGCGTCATAGCGAAGCATTTCGGGAAACTGATGCGGGCGTGCATCACGGGTAGGCGCGTTGAATATCGGGGCAATCCCGATCTCTCGAAAGACGCAACGCAGTTCCGCAGCTGCATTCTCAGCCCGAATGAAATGTGTGATCCGCCCGTCTGCCCAAGCATCGGCTGACCACGCGCCAAAGCGTCGCCAACGGGGGCCGTCAAAGGAACAGGCGCCATTCCCGTCCGGTTTCGTACCTTGGAGCCACTTCCCGAAATATGGCGCGGGCCAACCCATCTGGCGACGCCACCGCCAAATCAGGTCGGTGGAGCCGATCCGATCATAAAGCTGGACCATGCGCGGAAACGGATTCTGGATCACGGCAATGCGTGTGTAGTCACGAAATCTTAGCCCCGACAAATCAAAGGCCAGTTCTGCCTCTACGGGTGACATTCCTTTAAAAAACAGTGTCTTATTCAGGCTGCGCCTAGTGGGGGCTGTGCGTTGGTCCGTCCAAGGCGACAGCGCATCGTGTAGCCATCGGCACGTCAAGAGCGGATCTGTGAAAACAACGAACTGACAGCGGTGAGAAATTATCATGACCAAAACCCGCACATGGAAAACAATGGATGCACAGGCATCACTGTGCGTCCACTGACCATGCAGCATCAGCTTTACTATTCCATTAACGGTAATGAAAACCGCCCTTAGCGGCGCGCCATCATAGCCAACCGGATTAATGTTCGCTCCATCAATGCATGCGCGGGCGCGGTGTTCGCAGACCGAAGCTGCAAATCGACATCTGTCAACGCGGTCAAGGCACGTTCCAGCCGGTCACGGCCCCAGTGGCTGGCTTGCCGGATAACTTTGTCGCGACGTGGTCCAAATACCGGCGGGCGCAGCCGCCCGATGCCCGAAGCCGGACCACCCGGATCAGATGCCACCACATGCAAAAGCCGAAAGTGACGCATCGCGCCAATGCAAAGCGTAACGGGCGTGACGCCCTGTGCGTAAAGATTGCGAAGCAAAGGCCCAAGCTTGTCTACCTGACCTGTGGCCACGACTTCCAGAATGTCGTCCACATCAACTTCGGCCGATTGCGGGGCATTCGCCATGACATCGGCGATCGTGAGCGGCGTATCATCACCGCGTTTGTAAAGGCTGACTTTTTCCAGCGTCTGGCGAAAATCACCCGGTTCCAGCGTTCCGGCAAGCGCCATCAGTGCGTCCATGACGTCGCGATCGGGGGGGGATATCCTGGCAGTAGCCAGTGCTTGCTCGATATCGGCAATCGTTGGCGGGTCATCATAAAGGCCAATAGCGATTGCGTTGCGATGGCCTTCGACAACTTTGCGTAAGGCGGATTTCGCAGTCAACTGACCGGCGGTAATCACGATCTGCGCGTCACCTTGCTGCCAGTCCGACAAGGCGGCATCGATCACTTTGGCCATACCGTCCGTCGCGTCTTCGACAAAAGCGACGCGGTGACCGGGGAAAAACCCCTGCGCCTTGATCGCATCGTCCAACAAGGCAGGGTCTTTGCGCAAGTCACTCGCGTTGATCCGCGTCAAGCGCATTTCTTCTTCGCCTTGCGGGCCAACAAGCGCAAGGATTGCTTGCTGCCGCTTGTCGGCGACACGCATCGGGTCTGCACCGAAAATCAACAGGGCCGTATGGCTGGGATCGGGTTTGCGAAAGTAATTCGCCGCAGCGCCACCTGTCAGTTTCATTCCGGCTGGCCCGAGGTCGCGACAAGGACACGTGTTGCGATCAGATCAGCCAGAATTATGGCCAGCCGCGCGCCGGCGTCATCCTTTGCAGTCTGTGTTGCGACGGTTGATGAAGATGCCGAATAGCTTGTGAAACCTTCGACCTTGCCGGTTTTGATTTGCTGATTGGTCGCAAGATCGATCAATGACCAGTTCGCCGCACCAATGACATTCAATCGCGATGTATCGTTAACTTCTGTGATTGTGGCGGCGCGTTCAGAAACTTTGATGGTGGCTTTGACGACGAACTGTGGGTTTTCTGATTGGCCAAGCCGATTTGCCAATCGTGTGCGCAGACGAAAGCCCAAGACGCTTTCGTCTGTTTCAAACGCAAATATCCCCTGTGTCGCTGCCCCGTCGCCATACATCGGCGCAAAGCCGCACCCAGCGAGGCCCAATAGACCAAGCACGGCAAAGCGACGGGAGAGGCGATCAGATAACAATGTTCACAATCCGGCCCGGGACAACGATCAGTTTCTTTGGTGCGTTGCCATCAAGGGCAGTCTGAACGACACGCAGCGCCAAAGCAATTTCTGTGACGGCTTCTTTGGTCGCGTCGGCAGGAACCTGAATTTCGGCGCGTCGCTTGCCATTGATCTGGATTGGCATTGTGACGGTGTCTTCAACTAGCATGGCTTCGTCTGCGACTGGCCACATGGCATTCGCGATCAAACCGTCGCCGCCCAGCATGGCCCAGATTTCCTCGGACAGATGCGGTGTCATCGGGGACATAAGTTGCGCGAGTGTCATCATCGCCTGACGTTTGGCAGTGCTGCCCGCGCTGGACTTTGCCACAACGTTGGTGAACGCGTAAAGCTTTGCAATTGCTGCGTTAAATCCAAAGGTTTCGACACCCATAGTGACATCGTGAATAGCCTTGTGCATTGCGCGCAGCAGGTCGTCATCACCCGCACCGGTGCCGTCTTCCATCGCAGCAATCTCTGTCGCCACGCGGTGGACGCGGTTAAGGTGCTTAAAGGTGGCCTCTGCACCAGAGGCGGTCCACTCGACATCACGTTCGGGCGGGCTGTCAGACAGGACGAACCACCGGGCGGTGTCCGCACCGTATTTGGCCAGAATATCATCCGGATCGACGACGTTTTTCTTGGATTTGGACATTTTGGCCGACGGAATAATCTCGACCTCTGTACCGTCTGCCAGTTTTCCGTCTGTCACGTCTTCGGGCAGGTGATAGACCGGACGGCCCTTGGCGTCGCGTGTCTGATAGATTTCATGCGTCACCATGCCTTGGGTGAACAGCGCGTCGAACGGCTCTTTAGCGCTGGCGGGAAGGTGGCCTGTCATATGCATCGCGCGGGCGAAAAAGCGGCTGTAAAGCAGGTGCAGGATCGCGTGTTCGATGCCGCCGATATACTGGTCGACGTTCATCCAGTA
>CBDTYC010000162.1:0-6259 GCA_965364495.1 uncultured Yoonia sp.
CCCCCGCGTCACCCTCCAGCCATTCAAGCCGGTTCGCGCCTGTCGCCTCATGTGTCCTGCAAATAGCAAGCTGCCGCGGATCAATGTTCACCCCGACCAGCCTGCTGTCGCGCAAACGCGCGTTGGCAAGGCGCAAGCTGCCACCGATCCCGCAACCGACATCGACCACGGTTTGTCCGTCTTGCAGATCAAGCGCATCAAGATGCAGATCGGTCATCGCCTCTTGCGCGGCGCGCCAATCACCTGTGCCCCCCTGCCCCCAATAGCCCAGATGGACATGGTCACCCGCATGGCCCGCCTTATAGGCGTTGATCAGGCTAGGAATATAATCGAGTGCGGCGTCGGTCATCCCCAGCAATACGCCTGCGTGCCGTCGCGGGCCAAGGCCATGAAACTACACATGCTCCAACGGGTGCGGTCGCCCTGCACCTTGCTGACACCGTGCAGATAGCGGCTTGAATGCAGGATCACCATTTCGCCCGGTTCCAGCCGGATTGACACATGTTCCGCATCGCCGAGGTCTCTTTTCTTGCCGACACCGTCCTGATTGCGCAAATCGGCGGCCGCCTCTTTGGATGTAAGGTTATAGACATCAAGTGCGCCGCCCGCCTCGGCCTGATCAATGCACAGCACGAACGAATAAATATCAGGTTCACACAAAGCAGCGATGTGTTTGTAGGTCGGCCGAAGCGCGGCTTCGTTGTCGAAATGTGCGGGAATATAACCGCCTGTCAGATGCGCGCGCAGTGTTGTGAAAAAGTGATGCTCGCCGGGGTTCGGGCCGGGGGCCGCGCCATAGGGGCGGTCTTGGTCAAGCTGTGACAGCAAGCTGCAAATCCGGTCCTGCGCGGGTGCGCCTCCAAAATCAAGCGCTGCCAGTTTTTCACGAAAGGCAGGCTCTGCCGCGAAATATGGGGCCAGATTCCTATCGGCAAGGTTCAGGTTGATCCCGTAAAAATACGCGCAAAACGCCGCCGGAAAGGTCGTTGTGATGAAATCGGGCGTATTCGCGGCCAACAAGGCTGGCAGCTTTGCAAGACTATCCTTGGGATAGACATCCTTCAGGATGATCGCGCCGATCTCATTGTCGCGTAGCCTGCTGATTGCAGTGCCCGCTTGGGTCAGATCATCCGCCTGATATGTTTCGATCTTTAGAAAGGACGGTTGCATAGGGCCTCGCGTGGTTTGATCGTGCAGGGTATCTTGGCAAAAACGGGCCAGATCCTCCACCCTATCTTCGCCGTGGAAAGACCCAAAAGAATTCGCCTGTTGCCCCGCTTTCACGGTTGGCGTGTTGGTTCACAAAGTCAACCGCCTCGGCCAACCCTTCGCGGGACCAGCCCAGACAGGACCGCATTTTCAACGTCACAGGATCATAGTCCAGCATATGTTCTTCGGGCGACCGTTTCATCAGGGCACTTGGCAGGACAAGGCAGTGATACACCCGCAAGGCATAAGGCAGCGACCTTGCCCGTTCAAAATTGCGTTTGAACTTTTCAGGGCTATCGCCCGGCAGCCCGAGGATAATCTCGATTGCCAGTTTCGCGACCGAGCGCAAATCTGTCAGGATATTGTTAAAGCGGGCCTCGTCGTACCTGCGTTCGACCTCGTCCAGCACTTCGCTGTCGAATGACTGCAGGCCGACACCGATATGCGGGCTGCCCACACCGTCCAGAAACTTCAGGTGTTCATCGCGGACTTTGGCGGGGTAGACCTCGCAGATCAGGTTGCGATCTTTCAAAAATCCGGTTTGTTCCGCGGCAGCCGACAGGTTGACGAACGCGGACTTGTTCAGGTTCAGCCCGGCATCAACCAACAACAACGTATTGCGCCCGTTGTCGGCGATTGCCCCGAATTCTTCAGAGATGCTTGCCACGCTCCGCACGTTCTTTGGCGCATCCATCACGCCCCATTCGCAAAACGAACATGTGAACGGACAGCCGCGATAGGTTTCCATGATCCCCAATCCGGTTCGAGGAACCAGATCTAGCGCGTAAGGCGAAGCAAGATCATCCAGCTTTGCAGGGTGGCGCGGCGGGGTCTGTTTCCAACCGTCACCTTGTCGCAGCACGATACCTCGCACGTTGGCCAGTGTTTCGGCTGTCCGACGTTTCAGCGCGACGATCTCGGTCATCGTCAATTCGCCTTCGCCGATCGCAAGCACATCAGGCTGGGTCATCTGCGCAAAAGGTGGCAGGGCCAGCATATTCTGACGCGCAGAAGGGCCGCCAAAAACACTCAGCCGGTCAGGGTCGCTTTGCTTGAGCGCGTCATTGATCTGCATCAGCACGGGCAGCGACCACAGGTAGGCAGAATAGCCAATCACATCAGGGTCAAAGGCGTTGATTTCGTCGATGATGGCTTGGGGGTCCTGCTTGGGAAAATCCCAGATACGCAAATCCAGATCATCAAAACCGGCATCGGCGACAGAGGCGGCAACCTGATAAAGGCCAAGGTTCGGAATATAGGGCGGCAGTGCCGGATCGGGGTCCGGATAACGCCCGACCAGCGCAACTTTGCGGCCAGAGCGGAAACCGGACGACGTGGTCACTTGAACGACCACCAGAAAGTGCCGGATGATCCGTTGTGTTGTTTGGACATGTGATCCAGCTTGGTGCGCATGTTGCGGATATCGTCCTGTGACCACTGCGCGTTCGACGTCATCGCAAAATTCACGGGATTGAACTTGATATCCCATTCGGGGCGCGACCGGCTGAGCAGTGCATCGGGCAACACAAGACAATGATAGGCCCGCACACCACCGGGCATGGACAGGGCGAAATCAAGCGTGCGCAGAAAGCCTTCGGGGGTTTCACCGGGCAAGCCAAAGATAATCTGGATTTCCATATTATGCGCGACCTTGGCCAGATCGCGGACCGCCGGTTCAAACCGCGTCTGATCAATCTTGCGGTCATGGGCATCCAACACAGCCTGGTCGGTACTTTGCAGTCCGATCCCCAGATATGACGTGCCGATATTCTCTAGGAATTCAAGGTGCTTAGGGCGCACCGTCGAGGGGTAGATCTCGGCCCAGAACATCGCGTCCTTCAGGTGTTTGGTCTTGTCATTGGCGGCAGCCAGATTGCGGAATGCAGTGGCGTTCAGGTTCAGACCCGCATCCAGTAGAAAGACGGCTGGCGCTTCAAGCTTTTCAAAGGCGTTGATTTCCGCGGCAATATAGTCGGTGGAAAACACGTCCTTTGCGGGTCGTACAGCCCCCCATTCGCAAAAACGGCATGACAGCGGACAACCGCGATAGGTTTCAAGATAGGCGACCGCACCATGCGGCATCAGGTGTTGTTGATAGGGCGATGCGATCTCATCCATAGGCACCGAGGGCGCAAAGCCGGTTTTCGTCCATGTTCCATCAGGTTTAGGCAACGCCAGACCGCCAATCTTGGCAAGGTTTGCAGGGCTGCGATCAGGCATGCGGATAATTTGCTGGATCAGGACCTCGCCATCGCCTTCGGCGACGGCATCAAGGTAGGTGTGCGCGCCACGGTAAGGTTCAAGATCAAAAACGCCGCTGCGCGCAGAAGGGCCACCAAAAATCACAAAGGTTTCGGGACTGGCCCTTTTCAACCGCCGTGCCGCTGCGATCAGCGGCATGGTTGACCAGACATACATCGAAAAGCCAACGACATCAGGGGCAAAGGCCGCCAGTGCATTGGTTAAACCAACCTTACCCAAACGTGCATAGTCAAAGTACTGCACGTCGATATCCATCTCGGCCTTCATGGCATTGACTGCGGCCAGAATCCGGTGGACGCCATAGCTTGGCAGCTCAAGCGGGCCCAGCTCGCCTCCGTCCGGATCGGGCGACAGCGAGACGAAAGCGACCTTGGTCGTCCGTTGAAGAGTAGACTGGATATTCATCGTTTCTATCTCTCCGCTAGCGCCGCACGTCTGGCGCGAATTGCCAGAGATTTCGATAGGTTACCGATCGACCCACCTTAGTTCAATGGGCCTTATGACGCATGGTCGCCCCAAGGCCGACCGCACCGCTTGCAGAATTGCCTTTTAATCCAGACAACTTATGCATGTTGGCCTTTTCAATGCCTCCAAACATGCGTTAACCTGTCGACGTGTTTAAAAGAGGTGACTTCAAAGATGGCCAAACAATTAATGATCTACGAGCGCGCGGTTCCGATTTCGGCAGAAACGCATCGCGACTGGTCGGTGAAGACAGGAAACAATTTTTCTTTCGCAAAAGATATTAACTCCGTGCCTTTGCTGGCTGCTGAATTTGCAACGGCGGCACTCGAGCATACGATCATTTTTGCAGGCGAAGGCGATGCTGTTTTCCCTTCCGTGATCTTGGGTATGCAAGGCAACAACAATGACCATGTGAACGAAGACGGCACATGGAAAGGCCGCTATGTGCCTGCATTCCTGCGCCGCTATCCGTTCGTATTTTCCAAGTCCGAAGACGGCGAGACATTCACGCTGTGCATCGACGAGGAATTCGAAGGCTTCAACAACGAAGGCAAAGGCGAGCGTCTGTTCGACAACGAAGGTGGCCGGACCCAGTACCTCGAGACGATGCTGAAGTTCATTCAGGAATACCAGAACCAGTTCACGCGCACCCAGATGTTTACCAAGAAGCTGCATGAACTTGATCTGCTTGCACCTGCGCAGGCTGAATTCCAGATGGCGGGCAAGCAATCGTCGCTAGCGGGTTTCCAAACGATCAACCGTGAAAAGCTGAAGGCCCTGACAGGCAAACAGCTCAAGGACCTGGCCGCCACGGACGAGCTGGAACTGTGCTATCTGCACCTGCAGTCGCTGAACAACCTGACGCCAATGGCGCGCCGCCTGGCAACAAAGTCAGCCGCTTAATCAGCCACGATCAGAACAACAAAAAGCCCCGGCAGGTCGATGAACCTGCCGGGGCTTTTTATTTTGGTTCAGACCCTGGATCAGAATTTGTAGCTGACGCCGAAACGGAACAGAGTGGACGAGTTGTCGAATGACACGGTACATTCGTCACCTTCTGCCACACCACAGCTTGCAAACTCGCCGTCAAAAATATCCGCCCGCGTTGTTGGCATTGCATAGTGAACGAATTCGAACTTGCCGATCCAGTCATCGCGGAAGGCATATTCCATACCAGCGCCGATAGAAATGCCGGTCAGTGTTTCGGTCACTTCTGCACATGTCAGAACTTCGCCGCAGTCGCCGGTCTCATTCGGGTCAAGGTCCTTGACGGAAAAGCTGGCGTTCGCGAATGCAGGGCCGCCCGCGACATAGCTATGAATCTTGCCGTTTGTTACACCGGCACGGGCACGCAGCGAAATGACCGAGTCCCAAGAATTGGTAAACTCGATCCCGTCAGAACCATCCTGGTTGAACGATACGGTATCATTGCTTTCGTGGCCGAATGCGACGTCAAGCTCTGCGCCCAAGATCAGATTGTCGTCGTAAGGTGACCAGTTGTAGTTGGCAGACAAGCCATAGCTTGCGACCATCAGTTCAAGCTCTGGCAAGTCGTTGGTAAATGTGTCGGTCTGGTCGGACGCTTCGACACTAAACATCGCAGCGCCCAAAGTGGCACCGGCATAGAAGCCTTCCCAGTCGTAGCTTTGCGCATTTGCCAAGGCCGGAACCAGTGACATGACCGCAGCCAGACAGCTACCTTTAATAGATTTGTTCAGATAAGACATTGTTAAAGCTCCCACACTCATTTTTTTGTATCTTAGCACCATTTCGAGAAATTCCCGATTAAATTAGCCCGACCTCGGTGGCGTGCCGTGCTTGTTGCGTCATTGCATCGCATTCACAGCCATCAGTCTGCGATAAATCCACCATAAATTTCGCCTGTGCCGTCGCCAGATCCTTCGAACAGGCCGCCGACTTCGTCAGGGTTGCCGATCCCGTTGACGCCAAAGAAATCGCCTGCGGCGGTGCTGATGACACCATTGCCAAGCAGAACAGTCGTCACATCGTTCGCACCATCCATGATGGTCAACGTGCCGCCAGAAAACGCGCTGCGGTCGGCCCCACCAAATACCATCCCGTCAATCATGATCGCCGTATAAGGCACGCCAGACACGCTATCGATCGTCAGATTGACACTGTCACCGACAAAATCGACCAGAACCGTGCTGTTGCCGGTCGCGCTAAGCGATTGACCCGCACCACCCGGATCGGTGCTGCCGTCGACAAAGGCCGTGCCCCTGTATGTCACGCCGCCTGCTGTCGTGTTCACGTTCGGGACATCAATGGCATCCATCGCAACGCCAATGATCACCACGCCGGA
>CBDTYC010000163.1:0-6257 GCA_965364495.1 uncultured Yoonia sp.
TTGGTTGTTGGTGGCTGCCAGCCTGTGGCCCCCGTCATCACGGTGCGTCCTTAGACGACAACGCCTTCAGGAGGCGGCGCGATGCTCAAACATCAGTGGCGCGTGACCAAATACGATCCCACTTTGCGGACCCCCGACGGTCGCTTTACCGGCGATGAATGGACCGATTTTTCCCAACTCGGCACTATCATCGACAAAGAACTGCTTACGCAGCGCAAGAAACTCGAAAAACGCAGATCCATGCTTGTGGAGCTCTGTTAGGTTGAAAGTGATATTTTCCATGTCTTTCCCTCTGGTTGTAAATTGTTTGGAGATGGCCCCCACCACCATCAAGCGTCATGCTACTTTAGCATGTACAATTTAGCTTTAATTGTAAGGACGATAGAAAAAAAGACGGATTTTTATTTAGATTAATCCGTATTGGCTGGCCAATGCAGCCGCTTGCGTACCGGTTTTGGCCCCAAGCTTTAGTTTTGCGTTTTTTAGACGTTGCTTCACTGCGCCTTCACTTACATTCAACTCAAAGGCGATTTCTTTGAGACGGCGTCCGTCCTTTACCATTCCCAATGCTTCCAGTTCAGCTTTGGTCAGATTCGTCGGCGGCGCTGTCTCGGAATGACGCCGCTTCAGATAGGCCTGCAGAAGTTTTACTTCGAGATCGTTGTACTCTCGGTCCGGACGGGTAAAGGATGCAAACGAACGCTGTGCGTCGGAACTGCTGTCGAAAACTGACACTGTGACACCATAGCGCATGCCGAATGTGACCGCCTGCGCAATGACACGTTTGGGGTCGTCAATCGTGAATTCACTCCACCGCACTGCACCGGTATTGCTGTACGCCCACCTGAGAACGGGATCAAACAGCGCAAAACGCTGTTTTGTATAGTGACTGATCCACTCCGGTGACAGCGCATTGACCTCTTCCATCGGGAAGGCAAAACCGATGCGCAACGCAATATAATGGCCCGAAGGGGCAAGTTGCCCTATCTCTTCCGGACCAAGAAGGTTTGACATGCATTTCCCTCGACGAGCCGCCTCAAAGGACAAAGCTCTTTTACTGTGACAACATTCACACTACTATGGTAACAACCAAATCCTTTGAACACTATTGTTCTGACAGAGAGCTTGGCAACCGTAAAGCGAGTTATGAAATATGAACGCAACGCAAATGGAGATAAGTGAAACGCTCGGAAGACTCAATAGTCTTGCGCCCGCTGGCTATGCCTTGGGATTTCAACTCGAGTTCATGGCGCCAAGGTTCGTGTTTCAGACTTACCCCAAGTCATGGTTGGATTATTACTCCAGCAATGGTTTGGTCATGATTGATCCAATGGTTGCTTGGGGTTTTGAGCATACCGGGACGCAGCGTTGGTCAAATCTCGAGGATTCCTCTGGCGTGATGAAGAAGGCCGCCGAGCATGGCATGAAATACGGCGTCGTGATCGCCACCGTCTCGGGTGATAGCCGCAGCCTTGGTGGCTTTGCCCATACGGACCGCGAATTCACCGATGAAGAAATTGCGGATCTTCAATCAGGGGTTGTCGCACTGCACAATTATACCGCTGATACCGCGCATCTGGATGAAGAGACGGTCGAGCACCTGAAAAAAATGTCGATCATGGTGACCCATCCCGGCTCATAATGCTGTGGTCGTAACACAACGTTTACGATCATCCCGCTACATAGTGGAATGGATTTTGCTGCTCCCCAATCTGATGTCTCAACATTAACCCGTCGCCGCAAAGCGGCTATGGTCGTCCAGATGTTGATTGGCGATGGCAACAGCCTGTCACTAGATCAACTCCCTGAACAGCTTCAGTTGATTTTGACGCGTGAACTTGGTGCCTTGCGACGGGTTGACCGCGACACCGTCGCAGCAGTCGCCACCGAATTTGCCACCGAACTCGAGGCGGTTGGCCTGACCGCACCCGGCAGCCACGACGGGGCTGTTTCTGTCCTTGCCGATCACCTCAGCCCTCAATTGGCAAATCGTCTGCGTAGCCAGCTCGCAAGTGTACGAAATGGCGATCATTGGCCCTTGATCAACGGGTTAAGCGTTGCGCAGATAATTTCCATCATGAAAGCCGAAAGCATCGCCGTTTGCGCGGTAGCCTTGTCCAAACTACCCGTTGCCAAAGCGGCAGAGGTTTTGTCGCAAACACCCGGCGAACGTGCGCGACGGATCACCTACGCGATGTCACAAACCGCAAATGTATCCCCAGATACGGTGCGCCGCATCGGGGCCGCACTTGCACAAGAATACGGCCACCCACCTGCGCAAGCGTTCGACCGCGCACCGGTGCAGCGGTTGGGCGCCATTCTTAATTCGACGGGCACTGACGCGCGCGATTCAGTCTTGGACGGTCTGGGTGTCGAAGACCCGACCTTCGCGCGCGATGTACGCAAGGCAATTTTCACCTTCAAGGACATCGCACTGCGTGTCAAACCGACTGACATTCCCAACTGTATCAGGTCCGTTGACGCGACTGTTCTAACTACCGCCATTGCAGCGGCACTTGCGCTGGATAACGCACATGTCGCGTCCGCCGACTTTATCATGGAAAGCATCTCGCAACGGATGGCCGCGCAATTGCGCGAGGACGCAAGCGAACGCGGGCCCGTTCGCAAACCAGATGCCGAATCCGCGATGTCTGAGGTCACCAAAGCAATCCGCGAGATGGTTGATGGCGGTGTCATCACCCTGCGCGACCCGGATCAGGAGGAAGATGCAGCCTGATACGGCGATAACGGCCCGCGAAGAATGTGATTCACGTTCGCAGCAAACTGATCTAACATCGCCCCATGACACATTCGCACAATCAGACTGATGGCCGTCGTTGGCATGACATGGGCGGCAACGCCGCAGGGCCCATCCCCACAGCGCAGCATGATTTTACCCTGTGGGAAAAGCGTGTTGATGCCTTGATGATCATTGCATCAGGCAAGGGTCACTTCACCGTCGATGGGCTGCGCCGCGTGCTCGAAGATATGGGGCCAGACGCCTTTGAAACCATGACCTACTATGAACGCTGGATCGCCTCGATCAACCAGAACCTGATCGAGGCAGGTGTTTACACGACCAGCGAACTGGCGCAGCGCATGACGCAAGTCGCCGCGCGCGGCAGCACCTATGGCGAGGCTGCAAGTGACTGAGCGGGCATATCTGCGGGTCCGCACTGACATGCCGCCCGGACATGTGCGGACGCCAGCGTATCTGCGTGGCAAAACCGGTTGGGTTGAACGCACTCTAGGCCCGTTTCCCAACCCCGAGGAATTGGCCTATAGACACCCCGGCAAGCCGCTTGCGTTGATGCGGGTCCGTTTCACCATGTCAGAGGTATGGGGTGCGCAGGCCGATATGCCAGACGACACAATCGACGCAGAAATCTATAGCCATTGGCTCGAGCCGGCAGAGGCCCCTTATGCCACATGACCACCATGACCACCTGTCACCGTCCGGCCACCCGTACAGGCCGGATGATGATCACCCGCTGACCTATTGGCAGCAAATGGAAATCGCCGTTCGTGAACTGCTCATAGAAAAAGGCGTCACGACCGCCCAAGAGGTGAACGCACAGATCGACATGATGGATGCCCGCACCCCCGCAAACGGGGCTGCTGTTGTGGCGCGCGCATGGACTGATCCGGACTTTCGCGCAGCCTTGCTTGAAGATGCGGGCGCAGCAACCCGTGGGATGGGTTTTGACATTGGACCGATGCGCCTGATCGCGCTCGAGAATACCCACGACGTGCACAACATCGTCGTCTGCACGTTGTGTTCCTGTTATCCACGCAATCTGCTTGGATTGCCCCCCGATTGGTACAAGTCACGTGCCTACAGATCGCGAACGGTCAAAGAACCCCGAAAGGTTCTGGCAGAGTTCGGCGTCACCTTGCCTGCCACCACAACCGTGCGCGTCCACGACAGCACCGCCGATATGCGCTATGTTGTCATCCCGCAACGGCCTGCCGGCACAGATAATTGGACCGCTGACGCGCTAAAGGAACTGGTCACGCGCGACAGCATGATCGGGACTGGTCAAGCAAAGATGCCCGACGCACGATGAAGAACGCAAAACAACCGAAAGGCGCGACGGTCGACCGGCTGGTCGATCTGGCGTTTCGCGGGCTGATTGGAATGCTGCGGTTGCTTCCGTATCGGCTCCGCGTGCCAACGATGGGCCGCGTGATGGGGTATGTGTTGGGGCCCCTCGCCGGCTATTCGCGACGGGCAAAGACAAACCTTGCTTTGATCTACCCTGAAATGCCTGCATCAAAGCGCAAGGTTTTGGCACGCGCCTGCTGTGACAATTTCGGCCGCACCCTGATCGAAAACTACAGCTGGCAAGAACTTGGCGCACGCATGGCGCAATCAGAACCGACTGGCGCAGGGCTTGCCGCACTGGCCGAGGCCGCCGCGGCAAAACGACCTGTGATTTTTGTGACCGGCCATTTCGGCAACCACGAAGCAGCACGCCATCTGCTGACAGCGAACGGCTACAACGTTGGCGGCTTTTACCGCCCCATGAACAACCCGTTTTTCAATGATCACTACGTTGAAACCATGTCTGCTTGGGGTGGACCCGTTTTCGCAAAAGGCAAGCAAGGCACCATAGGCTTTGTGCGGCACCTGCGCGACGGGGGCATGGGGACGATCTTTTTTGATGTGGCTTCGCGCGAAGACGTGATCCCGTTTCTGGGGCATCCCGCACGAACATCATTGTCAGCCGCGAAAATCGCGCTGCGGATTGATGCGCTCGTTGTGCCCTACTTCGCCATCAGGCAACCCGACGGACTAAGCTTCAAAGTCGAGGTCGAGACACCCATCGCCCACACAAACCCGCGCGACATGGTCATTGAGATGAATGCGCGGCTTGAAGCCCAGATCGCGCGAAACCCCGCGCAGTGGTTTTGGGTGCATCGACGTTGGAAGAAATAGTCTGCCGCGGCTAACGAAGCTGTGCAGCACCGACAATTGGCCCATGCCCGGCCTGCTGCACGATCACGACAACCGCGTCAGGTCCGGCCGCGGATGCTGCCAACGCCAATGCCGCACGCCCGTCCCACCGACCGATCACGTCCCACGATTTGACGATATTCGCATAGCTGAGCGTCCGTCCGGCATTTTCACCGCGCCGGATCGCCACAGTTTCTTCTGGCGTATAGCGTATCAATTGCACGACATAATCACCGCGCACGGATGCAAGCGCGTTGATCTGCAAAGAAGTCCCGCTTCGGGCTAAGGACACCGAAACCGGATTTCCGCGTCGCACCTGCGCCTGAACGCTGTCCATCACCTGCATCGGCCGCGAGCCGACAACATGGTCGATACCCCCGATTATCATCTGGGGCGTGTAAACCGTCGTTGCACGGGCGGCTTGGGCATATGCATGTTGGCGCAAAGTATTCTCGGGGCGTCCAAAAACGTCTTTCCAACCGATATAATCCCAATAGTCGACATGAAGCGCCAAAGCGATGACATCATCGCGCTTGGCCAAATCATGCAGCATCGCATCTGCCGGTGGACAGGACGAACACCCTTGAGACGTAAAAAGCTCGACCACAACGGGTCCGTTTTGCGCCATCGCCGCTGTTGCCTGAAAGAATCCCAAAAACGACAGAACAGCGATCAAATAACGCATGGCGTACCCCGGAGTTGATATTGCCTAATCGGTTTAGTCAGCTTTGACTGAAATGGCCAATCAAGCAATTGCGAGTGTGCCGCGAGGAATGTTTCAGAACAAGGCGCAGAAAACCGCCAAATTGTGTGCAATGGTATACAAAAATGCAGCACCCCCCTTGATTGCCTTATCCGCATGGGGCAAAAGCCATGCCAATAGCCTTGCTTCTGCATCAGCCACGAAAGGGATCGCCATGACAATCACAGTCGGCAATGACACCGCAAAAACCCGCAAAACCCTCACATTCGGTGACCAATCGGTCGCCTATTATTCTATCCCTGCAGCGCAAGCTGCCGGTTTGGGTGATTTCTCCAAGCTTCCTGCCGCCTTGAAAGTGGTGCTAGAGAACCTTCTGCGGTTCGAGGACGGTGGTTTCTCGGTCTCTGTGGACGATATCAAAGCATTTTCTGCCTGGGCTGACAACGGCGGCAAGAACCCCCGCGAGATCGCCTACCGCCCTGCCCGCGTTCTTATGCAGGACTTCACCGGCGTTCCAGCCGTGGTTGACCTTGCTGCTATGCGTGACGGCATCGTGGCCCTTGGTGGTGACGCCCAGCAGATCAACCCGCTGAACCC
>CBDTYC010000164.1:0-6216 GCA_965364495.1 uncultured Yoonia sp.
GCAGCAGACCTGACGATGGGCCACCTGGCTGGTAGGCTTTGAAAACTTGGCCATCTGCCATACCCCCCGCCGCATCGATGATATCCAGAATTGTCGATCCCGCAGGCAGCAAAAAGACCCCCGGGTTCGCGACCCGACCTGAAACCGAATAGGACCGCAATCCGACACGGCCATTCTTTTCGGTCGTATTCAGAACCTCAGGTCCTTCACGGCAAATCCGCGCGACCCAAAGCAACGTTTCGACGTTGTGCACCAAAGTTGGCCGATCAAAGATACCCACCTGCGCGACGAAAGGTGGACGGTGGCGCGGGATACCGCGCTTGCCCTCGATGCTTTCGATCATCGCGGATTCTTCGCCGCAGATGTAGGCACCAGCACCGCGTCGCAAATCGATAAAGCCTTCGGCAACCAAACCAGAATCTTCCAATGCCTTGATTTCACGTGTCAAAATTTCCAGTACGGCAGGATATTCATCGCGCATGTAGATAAAGCAGGTTTCAGCCTCGACCGCCCAAGCGGCGATCAGCATGCCTTCAAGAAACAGGTGCGGCGTCCGCTCCAGATAGAAGCGGTCCTTGAAAGTACCCGGTTCACCTTCGTCCCCGTTCACGGCCAGATAACGCGGACCGGCATTGCCACGCACAAAGCCCCATTTCTTGCCCGAAGGAAAACCAGCGCCACCAAGCCCGCGCAGGCCAGAGGCCAATACCTTTTCCTGCACAGCTTCCCAATTGCCGTTTTCACGCAAATCGTTCAGCGCAGAGTATCCCCCGTCCGCGATATAGGCGGCATAGGTTTGGTACTCTGGCAGATGTGCGTGGGTTTCCCCAGCCGCGATCGCCGCTTGCACCTTTTCAACCGTTGCGTGGTCAATATGGTGATGTCCCAATTCCAGCACAGGGGCAGTATCACAGCGCCCCATACAAGGCGCACGCAACACACGGACTTGCGACGCGTCCAGTCCGTCTTCCAGCGCTGCTTTCAATTGCTGCGCACCCGCCAGTTCACACGACAGCGAATCGCAAACGCGGATCGTCAAGGCAGGCGGTGCGGCTTCGCCTTCTTTGACGACGTCAAAGTGCGCGTAGAACGTGGCGACTTCGTAGACTTCGGCTTGGCTCAACCGCATTTCTTCGGCCAATGCACGCAAATGCGCGGCGGACAGGCAGCCATAGGCATCTTGGATCAGGTGCAAAAACTCGATCAGCAGATCACGCCTGCGGGGGCGATGGCCCAGCAAAGTCTGCACTTGCGACCAAGCGGCATCATCAAGTTGGCGGCCCTTGGGCGTATGACGCCCTTTGCCCTTGCCGGATTTCCAAACACCTGTCCGATTGTCCAAAGCTCTCGCGCCTTTCGCTATAAAATCATGCACAACATACCGTCCGCACCCTAGGCAAACCACGCAAAAGCGACACCGCAGGTGACCAATACGCGCAGCTTCGCAATTTCCACTGACCAAGGCGGAAACCCGTGCTAACTATCAGAAACATGACCCGTCCGATGCTTCAGTTTGCTATTGCCTCATTAACCCCTGCGGCCTTGATCGCCAGCGGCGCGATTTGGGGCGGCCTGTGGATCGCAGCATCCGTCATATATCTGACAGCCATGACAAGCCTGCTTGATCGGATGATCAAACGCGAAAGCCCCGCTGGCGAGGTCGCGTTTGATGATACTTTGTCAGTCTTGCTGGCCGCTTCGCATGTGACGTTGATGCCGCTTGTGGCTTGGGCGATTACCGCAGACCACCTTGAACCGCTTGGGAAGGCGGGACTTTTCTTTGCCGCAGGCCTTTGGTTCGGGCAAGTCAGCAATGCCAACGCGCATGAGTTAATCCATCGCAGCAGCCGCGGACTGCACCGTTTGGGGATGTGGGTCTACATCACGATGCTGTTTGGTCATCACACGTCCGCACATGTTCTTGTACATCATCGCCATGTCGCAACCCACGCGGACCCCAATACATCGCGCAAAGGCGAAAGCCTTTATCGTTATATCTGGCGCGCATGGGTTGGGTCATTTCGCGAAGGGTACCGCGCAGAAGCAGCAAGGCTGCGAAAAATCGACCGCCCGGCGTGGCGCAATCCATATTTTGTTTATGTCGCTGGGGCTATGGCTTGCGTCGGGGCAGCCTTTTCCATCGGAGGGGGCGTGATGGTTCTGTCCTACCTCGGCCTTTGCGGCTACGCGCAATCGCAGCTACTGATGTCGGACTACGTGCAACACTACGGGCTGACGCGCGCCTGTGACGCACATGGCAAGTATGTCCCAGTGGCCGCAAAACACAGCTGGAACAGCCCGCACTGGTTTTCGTCCGCGATGCTATTGAACGCAACACGCCATTCAGACCATCACGCACATCCCGCGCGGCACTATCCGGCGCTGACAATTCCTGACGATGCCCCGATGCTGCCGCGCCCTTTGCCATTGATGGCAAGCGTCGCGCTGATCCCGCCCCTCTGGCGGAAAATCATGGACCCTCGGGTTGATCGGTGGCGCAATGCGTAGCCTTGCCGTTTGCCTCATGCTTTGCGCCCCTGCACAGGCCCAGGACGCGATGACCGGCGCAGAGTTTGACGCCTATGCGACAGGCAAGACCATCACTTTCCGCACGACTACCAATCCCGAATTCGGTGTCGAACGCTACCTACCCGGTCGGCGCGTGATGTGGTCAACCTTTGATGGAACCTGCCGGTACGGTGTCTGGTTCGAAAGCAAAGGCGACATCTGTTTTCGATACGAAGACGATCCCGAACATAAATGCTGGGAAATTTCCAACAGTGCCAATGGCCTGCGCGGCGTCTACACAACCCGCCCCAATACTACCGTTATCTACGAGGTACTGGGCCGTGATGATCCATTGATCTGCAACGACCTGTCATCCTGAGATCGGTGATGATGTGGCTTTGCCAACGGCAATGCGCCCGTCCGCAAATTCGATCTCGAGCGATTTTGCAGTCTTTGCCGCCGTTTTGCCGGTAACAACTGCCCCGTCACCGCGCACCACGGCATAGCCCCGCCTGAGCGTTTCAACATACCCCAGTGTTTCCCGCAGTCTGTCCAGACCCTCAAGCCGCGCCATCCGTTCTGCCTGTTGACGCGTCGCACGGTCCGACCGGCGGCGCAGCAAACTATCAAGCCGCTCTGACTGCCGGTCGATGCGCGTTTGCAGCATCTCTGGCCTTAATCCGCGACCGGTTTGCGCCAATGACTGCCTGCCGTCTCGCGTCCGACGCTCTAGCGCCGGGACCAACCGCTGCGCAAGCGCGTCCAAGCGCCTGCGATCCTCGGACAACCGGCGTGCCAGAATGCCCGGTCGCAAAGCGGCCTCTGACATCTGTAGCCGTTTTTGGGCCGCTGCTTCGCGCAGTGCGGCGGGCAGCCTTTCACCCAAATAATCAAGGCGTGGCCGTGGGCCTTCGACCAATGCCTCGACCTGCGGCAAGGCGCGCCCCAGATCACGGACGCGTTGTTGGCGCTGCGCCACCCCGGTGGTCAAAGCACGGCTAAGCCGCGCGCCTTGCTGGTCAGCCCAAGCAAGCAGTTCCATCCGCACAGGTACCGCCAGTTCAGCCGCCGCTGTGGGCGTCGGTGCCCGCATGTCAGAGACAAAATCTATCAGGGTCGTATCCGTCTCATGCCCGACCGCAGAAATCAGCGGTATCGCAGAGCGGGCGGCCGCGCGGGCAACAATTTCTTCGTTAAACCCCCAAAGGTCCTCTAGTGAACCACCCCCACGCGCGACAATAATCAGATCAGGGCGCGGCAAGGCCCCACCGGGGGTCAACGCATTGAAACCATCAATTGCGGCGGCAACCTCAGGGGCGCATTTCTGGCCTTGAACAGCCACCGGCCAGACCAGAACCTTGCGCGGGAAGCGGTCGCGTAAACGGTGCAAAATATCACGGATGACCGCACCAGAAGGCGACGTTACGACCCCGATGATTTCTGGCAGGTAAGGCAGCGCCTGTTTGCGTTCAGGGGCAAAAAGCCCCTCTGCTGCCAGAGCCGCCTTGCGCTTTTCCAGCATCGCCATCAGTGCGCCAGCACCGGCGGGCGCGATATCCTCGATGATCATCTGGTACTTTGACTGGCCGGGGAAAGTTGTCAGCTTACCTGTGGCAATCACCTCCATTCCCTCTTCTGGGCGGTGGGCCAGCGCCTGCGCGCGGCCTTTCCAGATGACACCGGAAAGCACGGCGCGGTCGTCTTTAAGGTCCATATAGATATGGCCCGATGCAGGCCGTGACACGCGCCCGACCTCGCCGCGCACACGCACATGACCGAATCCGCCTTCGATCGCCTTCTTGACCGCGCCCGAGATTTCCGAGACCGAGAATTCAGGCGTGTTATCTACAGGCCCGTCATCAAACAGATCATCCATGAAATTTCCCCTCAAGGCCGTGAATTTACTGCGCCGTCGCAAAGAACGTGACGCGCATCAAGCAATACGATCTGTCCATGTTGGCATTGATGCAAACTCTAGTCCGCTCTGGCAGGAACGCCAAGCCTTCGAGGCAGGAAAACCACAGGCTCAGCGCCTTGTAGTCATGACAACCGCACCTTAGAACCGCGGGGACAAAGCAGTGTAAGAGGCAACAATGAACATTCTGATTTTGGGTAGCGGCGGACGCGAACATAGTCTTGCGTGGGCGATTAAACAGAACCCCAAATGTGACCGTATGATTGTGGCGCCCGGAAACGCCGGTATCGCAGAGATCGCGGAATGTGCGGACATCAATATCCTTGACGGTGGTGCCGTTGCTACATTCGCTGAAGAAAACGCAATCGACTTTGTCATTGTCGGCCCCGAAGCCCCGCTTGCCGTTGGCGTCGCGGACCGATTGCGCGCTGCCGGACTATTGGTCTTTGGTCCCAGTCAGGAAGCCGCCCAGCTTGAGGCGTCAAAATCCTTTACAAAAGCAATCTGCGACGCGGCAAACGCACCGACCGCAGCCTATGCGCACTTCAACGATGCGGACGCCGCACGCGCCTATATCCGCGCACAAGGCGCACCGATCGTTGTGAAAGCTGACGGTCTTGCCGCAGGCAAGGGTGTGATCGTCGCCATGACCGAAGAAGAGGCCCTTGCTGCAATCGACGACATGTTTGATGGCAGTTTCGGCGATGCGGGCGCAGAGGTAGTAATCGAGGAGTTCATGGATGGCGAAGAAGCCTCTTTTTTCGTCCTTTGCGACGGTAAGACCATTCTGCCCGTTGGCACAGCCCAAGATCACAAACGGGCCTATGACGGCGACACAGGACCGAACACCGGCGGCATGGGTGCCTATTCGCCTGCACCTGTGATGACTGATGAAATCACGCAAAAGGCGCTGGATGAAATCATCCGGCCCACTATGGATGAAATGGCCAAGCGCGGCACACCTTTCCAAGGTGTGTTGTTTTGCGGGTTGATGATCCAGAATGGCCAACCGCGCCTGGTAGAGTACAACGTGCGTTTCGGTGATCCCGAATGCCAGTGTTTGATGATGCGCTTGGGCGGTCAAATTCTGGACCTGTTGCAGGCGTGCGCCGAAGAACGACTGGATGAGGTGCAAGCAAACTGGGCCGACGACCACGCATTAACGATCGTGATGGCGGCCAAAGGCTACCCCGGTACATATCAAAAAGGCAGCATCATCAACGGCCTTGACGCTATTCCTCAAGACAGCTTTCACATGGTTTTTCATGCTGGCACGACAGAGGCCGGCGGGAAAATCACAGCGACAGGTGGCCGCGTTCTGAACATCACCGCACGTGGCGCCACGCTTTCCGAAGCGCATGAAAAAGCCTATGCGATGGCGCAGAATGTCGACTGGACTGATGGTTTTTACCGCTCTGACATCGGCTGGCGCGCACTTTGATCCGCTGGCCATAAGGCAACACCGGCAAAACACGAGATCAGTACGAAACGAAAAAGCCGCACTCTGTTACCAGAGCGCGGCTTTTCTCTTTGGATTGCGCCGGACTTAAGCGGCGCGGTTCACCAGTACGGCGTCGATCTCTGCGGCGGACGCGTTTTCGTCATTGCCGGCAACTGCGGCAAACTCGCGGGTCAGACGCTCGAGTGCTGCCTCATAAAGCTGACGCTCTGAATAGCTTTGCTCGCGCTGGTCATCTTGGCGGTGCAAGTCGCGCACGACCTCCGCAATCGCGATCAAATCGCCGGAATTGATCTTTTGCTCATATTCCTGCGCCCGACGGGACCACATGGCT
>CBDTYC010000165.1:0-6213 GCA_965364495.1 uncultured Yoonia sp.
CATGGGAATTCGAGCGGCCAGAGGCGCGCTATACAATCCCCTTCAAAGGTTTCGTTGACGACAACGCCACGTGGCACCCGTCCGAGACCGTCTTTGCCCGCGCCTACGACATGCCTGTGATCGGTTGGCAGGGCGGTTGGGCGAATACCCTGCGGCTTTGGGGTGCGCATCCAACAGAGCATTTCGACCTCGAACGCTTTAACGCAGGCGACCACACAGCGGCTGCTGCCCCCGAAGCATTGGCCCGCACATTGTCACGCGTCCTGTATCCAGAGGACACAACCGATACCGGCAAGGAACTGCGCCTCAAGCAGGAATTCTTTCTGACGTCCGCTGCGCTGCAGGACATCTTGCGCCGCTTCCTTAGTGAATATGACGACCTTTCCCTGCTTCCTCAAAAGGTCGCGATCCAGCTCAATGACACCCACCCTGCCCTTGCGGGGCCGGAACTTATCCGACTGCTGACCGACGTTCACGGGCTGAACTGGGAAACCGCAAAAAACATCGCTTCGGGCTGCCTGAACTATACAAACCACACGCTTTTGCCCGAAGCGTTGGAAACATGGTCCACTTGGCTGATGGGGCGCGTTTTGCCCCGCCACATGGATATTATCGAACGGATCGACACCGAACATCGCGCGGCGACAGGTTGCGCGCCCGATCTGGGCATCGTGATGCATGATCAAGTGCATATGGGGACTTTGGCCTTTGTCATGGCGTCCCATGTGAATGGCGTTTCGGCGCTGCATACCGACTTGATGAAAGAAACCGTCTTTGCAGGTCTCGACGGGCTTTATCCTGCCAAAATCGTGAACCAGACCAACGGTGTCACACCACGCCGCTGGATAAAACTTTCAAATCCGGCGCTATCAAAGGTGTTGACGGACCGCGTTGGTGCTGGCTGGGAAAGTGATCTTGGCAAGCTGCAGGGGTTATTGGCCCATGAAGACGACCGCGACTTGCGTGACGCCTTGGGTGCCGCCAAGCGCGCAAACAAGGTCGCTTTGTCCAATTGGACTGCAGACACGTTGGGTGTCGCGATCAACCCTGATGCGATGTTTGACGTGCAGATCAAGCGGATCCATGAATACAAGCGCCAACTGCTGAATATCTTTGAAACCATCGCGCGATGGTCGGCCATTCGTGCCAATCCCACCGCAAACTGGACCCCTCGGGTCAAGATTTTTGGGGGCAAGGCTGCGCCCGGGTACTTTGTGGCAAAAGACATCATTCATTTCATCAATGACGTGGCCCAGACGATCAACAACGACCCTGTCACCGGTGATCTGCTCAAGGTGATCTATCCGGCCAACTACAACGTTTCTATGGCGCAACGGCTAATCCCCGCAACGGACCTGTCCGAGCAAATCTCGACTGCAGGCAAGGAAGCCTCGGGCACCGGCAACATGAAATTCACGATGAACGGGGCGTTGACCATCGGCACGCTTGACGGGGCCAACGTCGAAATCCGCGAGCACGTGGGGCCAGAGAATTTCTTTCTGTTCGGCATGACCGCCGCAGAGGTTCAGGCCCGTTATCAGGTTCCCGATCACGCCCGTCAGGCGATCCAAGCCAGCCAATCGCTGCAAGACATCCTGCAGATGGTTGTCGAAGGCCGCTTTAGCCCTGATGACGTCACCCGCCACAACGGGCTGGTTGATGCGATCTGGAACCACGATCCGTTCTTGGTTGCCTCGGATTTCGACAGCTATCTGGCGTGCCAGTCAAAAGTCGATGACCTATTTGCACAGTCTGACGATTGGAACCGGCTGGCGCTGCGCAATATCGCGCGGTCCGGTTACTTTTCTTCGGACCGCACAATCAAGGGCTACATGCACGACATCTGGGATGCGAAAAGCCTAGGTTAGATAAGCAAAACCGTTCCCTTCCAGGACCAATTTGCCACCCTTTAGCGTCGCTGCATTGCCGATGGCAATCGCCTTGGCCTTTGGCATAGGAGTGGTTTGCGTATCTTTGGACAGGTTGAAAACGCAGGTCAGCGTTTCGTGATCCGATGTACGGGTAAAGGCCAGCAGTGGTTCGGGCAAGGAAATGAACTTGGTCTTGCCTTTGGTGAGGGCAGGGCTGGCTTTGCGATACGCAATCATGTCGCGGTAGTAGGCCAGAATGCTGCCTTCATTTTGCTGATCGACGGCTTTGGCCGCCTGTGGGGTCTTCACCGGCAACCAAGGCTTGCCCGTCGAAAAGCCTGCATTCGGGGCATCTTTCTCCCAGACCATCGGGGTGCGGCAACCGTCGCGGCCCTTGACCGCGGGCCAGTAGCGAATCGCGGGCGGGTCGGTCAGTTCTTCGAATACCAGCTCGGTTTCCGTCTGGCCCAGTTCTTCGCCCTGATAGATGCCAATGGTGCCTTCGAACGACATCAGCATCGCACAGGCCAGGCGGGCCATTGCGTCCTCGGACACAGAGTATTCGGCCCAGCGCGAAACCTGGCGGGGAACATCATGGTTACTGAACGACCAATAGGGGTGGCCGTCAGGTGCGCCGTTTTGGAAACCTTCGATGCAATTGCGGAAATGTTCCGCGTTGAAATCCGGCCCCAGCATCGCAAAGCTATACGCCATATGCAGCCGATCGGTGCCTGCGGTATACTCGCCCATGATCTCGATCGAGCGGCGACCCATTTCGCCGACTTCGCCGACCATCATGATGTCTTCGTATTGGTCGGTCAGCGCACGCAAACGTTCCAGAAATCCCAGATTTTCAGGGCGGGTCTTGTTGTAGATGTTGTTCTGCATCCCATAAAGATCAGTCGCCATCACCTGCGGCTTGGCTTGCGCAGGCGGGTTGGAGCGTAGTTTCTTGTCATGGAAATAGTAGTTCACCGTATCAAGGCGGAACCCGTCCAATCCGCGGTCCAGCCAGAATTTGCAGGTCTCCAGGATCGCGTCGATCACATCAGGATTGTGGAAATTCAGGTCCGGCTGTGAAGCAAGGAAGTTGTGCAGGTAATACTGGCCGCGCCCGGGGTCGAATTCCCACGCGGGACCGCCAAAATGGCTGTGCCAGTTAGTTGGTGGCGCACCGTCAGGCAAAGGGTCCGCCCAAACATACCAATCGGCCTTGGGATTATCGCGATCCTTGCGGGACTCTTTGAACCATTCATGCTGGTCAGAGCTGTGCGACAAGACCTGATCCACGATAACTTTGAGGCCACGCGCATGTGCGGCCTCGATCAGGGCGTCAAAAGCGGCCAGATCGCCAAACAGCGGATCGACGGCCAAATAATCAGATACGTCATATCCCATGTCCGCCTGTGGCGAGGCAAAGATCGGGGATAGCCAGATGCAATCAACCCCGAGTGCCGCAATGTGGTCCAACCGCCGCGTGATACCTGCCAGATCGCCGATGCCGTCACCGTCACTGTCCTGATAGGATCGCGGATAGACCTGATAGATTACCGCACTACGCCACCATTCGTTCATATTGATTTTTCCTGATTAGTTGTGTGGCAAATGGGATTTGCGGCCCATACCAACATAAGCTTTGAACCCTGCTTCTAGCGCGTAGTCGCAGGAATACATATTGCGCAAATCTGCCATCCGCGGGACTGCCATCCGCCCTGCCATCTCGCGCAGATCAAGTGCGCGGAATTCGTTCCACTCTGTCAGCATAATCACCGCATCTGCGCCTTCGACGGCAGCGTAGGGATCATCAAACCACGTCACATTCGGCAGCAGTTCCTTTGCCTCGCGGTAGGCCTGCGGGTCAACAACGCGAACCTCTGCACCAAGGCCAACCAAAGCGGGGACCACGGTCAGCGACGGCGCGTCGCGCATGTCATCGGTATCGGGCTTGAATGTCAGACCCAGCACCGCGATCGTCTTTTTCTGTAGTTTTTCCTCGCAGAGGTCGATGATCTTTTCGATCATCAGGCGTTTGACCTCTTCATTAACCTTGATCACGGTTTCGACAATTTGCAGCGGGGTCGCGTTATCCTGCCCGATTCGGGCCAAGGCCTTGGTGTCTTTGGGGAAACATGACCCGCCGTAGCCGGGGCCGGCCTGCAGGAATTTGGGACCAATGCGGCTGTCGAAGCCCATACCGTTGGCCACGTCTTTGACATCTGCGCCGGTACGTTCGCACAACATCGCAATCTCGTTGATGAACGTGACTTTTGTCGCCAAGAACGCGTTGGCAGCGTATTTGATCATCTCTGCAGTCTCTAGATCAGTGGTCAGCACCGGATAATCGCGCAGCGACAGGGGGCGGTAAACTTCTTGCATTACCTCTGCGGCGCGTGCGGTCTGCACCCCGATAACGACACGGTCAGGGTGCATGAAATCATCAATTGCAGCCCCTTCGCGCAGAAATTCCGGATTGGACACCACATCACATGCCAGATCGGGGCGTGTTTCTTTCAGCAGTTCGGCAACTTTTTGGTTGGTACCGACAGGAACTGTCGACTTGGTCACTATCACAGCAGAGTGGGTCAGCGCCTCCGCGACTTCCTTGACCGCACCAAATACAAAGCTCAGGTCAGCGTGACCATCACCACGACGGCTGGGTGTACCAACGGCGATGAAGACAGCATCGGCTCCTGCCGTTGCTTCGACAATGTTGTCAGTAAATGACAAACGGTTCGCAGCCATATTGCGGGCCATCAAACTGTCCAGACCTGGTTCGAAAATTGGCGTTTTGCCCGCGCGCAAAAGCGCGAGTTTGTCCTGGTTCTTGTCAACGCAGACCACTTCATGCCCGAAATCTGACAGACAGACACCAGAAACCAAACCAACGTAGCCGGTGCCGATCATCGCAATCTTCATTATTCTTACCCTCTGACGCACAGCATACGTGGTTCGTAGGCCGCTGAGACCCTACTTGTCGTCGCCGTTCTTAGTCATGTGTCAGGGCAGGTCAACAGGTCTAAAGTAATCCATTCGGCAAGGGTTGCTCATTCGCCGTGTTTACACGGCGAAACCAGAACGTCAGCATCGTCGAGGTGATCACAATGAACAGTGAGTAAAGCACCGGAACGGCCATGATCGACTGCGCCTCTGTTCCGGCGAAGGTGAAAGCGATGATAGCAATCGCCAGCGGTCCGTTCTGGATGCCGGTTTCAAGTGCCACGGTGCGCGCATTGCGCGGATGAAGCCGCAACATGATCGAAAACCCATAGCCCAGCGCAAAACCGAACAGGCCCAATACGATCGATCCGAAATATGTGGCCCATGTTGTGGTCAGCAGAAATTCCCAGTTCCGCGGAATCCACGACACCACAAGAAACAGGATAAAGAAGACTGCGAGCATAGAGCCCATGAACTCTGTCACGGCGCCCACGTTGGCGTTGAACTTGCGCAGCACCATGCCGATCGCCACCGGCACCAAAAGCAAAACCAGCGTCGCGATGATATTCTCGCGCGGGATATCCAGATCAAGCGCCCCGGCATAAAGCACCAGTACGATAGGAATCAGAACCACGCCGAATACAGTCGACGTAACAGTCATCAAAACCGAAAGTGCCAGATTACCCTTCGAGAAATATGTGAAGATGTTCGACGTCGTCCCGCCCGGCATACACGCCATGATCAGAATGCCGATCTTGATCGGGTCGGACACAGGCAGGGTGGTCGCAAGAAGAAATCCGATCAGTGGCATGAACCCGTATTGGGACACGACGCCAATCATCAGGCCATATGGCCGCTTTAGCGCCAACGTAAAGTCGCGCGGGGTCAACGACGCCCCCATCCCCAGCATGATCACAAAAATCATCAATGCCAGAATGGCTTGTTCAAGTGGTCCAACCATTGCTTAACCCTCCGCTTTCAGTTTTTCTTCTGCGCGAAGGTCTTTACGCAGGATTTTTCCAACATTCGATTTGGGCAGCTCATCGCGGAATTCAACCGCTTTGGGTACTTTGTAGGCGGTCAGATGTTCTTTGCAGTAAGCCCGCAAGGCGTCTTTGGTCAGCGACAGATCGCGCTTGACGATAAAGGCTTTGACGGCCTCGCCCGATGCGCCGTCTGGCACGCCGATCACGGCCACCTCTTCTACACCGGGATGGGCGGCGATGATCTCTTCGATCTCATTGGGGTAGACGTTAAAGCCGGACACTAAGATCATGTCCTTCTTGCGGTCGACCACACGGAAGTAACCGTCCGCGTCCATCACACCAATATCGCCGGTCAGAAGCCACCCGTTCTGGATAGTCTTTGCGGTCGCGTCTGGTTTGTTCCAATAGCCCTTCATGAT
>CBDTYC010000166.1:0-6180 GCA_965364495.1 uncultured Yoonia sp.
GCACTGGCAAATCCGGACGTTCTCGTCCTGATGGGCAGCACGCCATGTCAGGCGCTGCTAGGTCGCAACGGCATTTCGCGCATTCGCGGGACGTGGACCAAGGCAATGGGCAGGCCATGCCTGCCGATGCTTCACCCCGACCATTTGCTGCGCAACCCCATAGCCAAACGCGAGGCTTGGGCAGACCTCCTCGAACTCAAGGCGCATCTGCGCGACGCAAAAGGCTAGGCGAGTGTATAGTCCGGCCATTGGCGCAAGCCCTGTTCTGGCAGACTTGCTTGATCTAATCTGTCCCAAATCCTTGTAAGTGAGTACAAAATGAGTCGTATCGACGAGACCCTTGATTTTGTCCCTATTCGCATTGCCGTTCTGACGGTCAGCGACACACGTCAGTTTTCGGATGACAAATCCGGCCAGACGCTTGTGGATCGCATCGAAAAGGCCGGTCACAGTATCGCTGACCGCAAGATCATCGCGGACGAGCGTGACCAGATTGCGGACCAACTGCGGACATGGTGTGCAGATGATGCCATCGACGTGATTATTTCCACCGGTGGCACCGGCTTGACCGGACGCGATGTCACCGTGGAGGCGCACCGCGATGTGTACGAAAAAGAAATCGATGCATTCGGCACGATTTTCACCATCGTCAGCATGCAAAAAATCGGCACCAGTGCAGTTCAAAGCCGCGCGACGGCAGGCGTGGCCCAAGGGACATATCTATTTGCCTTGCCCGGCTCGCCAGGTGCCTGCAAAGACGCTTGGGACGAAATTCTGGAACGTCAGTTGGATTATCGCCACCGTCCCTGCAATTTTGTTGAGATCATGCCACGTTTGGACGAACATCTGCGACGGAAATAACGACATCGTGCGTTGAACTGGAAAGCACCGGTTTTTCGGCTAAGTCATATGTACTGACCAAGGATATTTTGAATGCGGTTTCTACGTCGTAGCCTGACAGGTGTGTTCTTGCTGGCGGTCACGCTGGCACTTCTTGCGTGGGCCGGCGCGATGGTGCGCGGTGCGGTCATGGCACGCATGAACGAGGAACCCCGCAGCTTTCCGCAAAGCGAACGTATTTTGGCGGTCAATGTGGTCACGCTTGACCCGCAGACCATCACGCCGGAGCTGACAGTCTTTGGCGAATTGCGCAGCCAGCGGACGCTTGATCTACGTAGCGCAATCGGTGGGACTGTTCTTGAAGCCAGTGACGCGTTAGTCGAAGGCGGCAACGTGACAGCGGGCCAGCTTTTGTTGCGCATTGATCCGGTCGAGGCCGAAGCCGCACTTGATCGCGTCCGTGCCGATTTGCAGGATGCGCAAGCAGAATTGCGCGATGCAGATCGTGCGTTGATCCTGGCGCAAGACGAACTTGACGCGGCGCGTGCGCAAGCGGGGTTACGCGATCAGGCTTTGGCGCGAGCGGTCGATCTGGAGGCGCGCGGCGTTGGTACGGCTGCCGCTATAGAAACGGCTGAATTGGCCGCATCAACGGCCCAAGCTTCGGTGCTTAGTCGCAGACAGGCCCTCGCCTCGGCGCAAGCGCGGATTGATCAAGCCACGACACGTTTGGCGCGCGAGCAAATTAACCTGTCCGAGGCAGAACGAACGGTGGCGGATACGCGGATTTTCGCGGCATTCAAAGGTACTTTGGCCGATGTCACCATCAGCCCGGGCGGGCGCGTCACGGCCAATGAACGCTTTGCCCAACTGGTTGACCCCTCGCAGCTAGAGGTGTCATTCCGCGTCTCAACCTCGCAATATGCGCGGCTTTTGGGTGAGGACGGACAGTTGTTGAAAGCACCCGTAGATGTGACGCTGGATGTGTCCGGCGTGAACCTGCGTGCGGCTGGCCAGATAACCCGCGAAGGTGCCACAGTAGGTGCGGGCCAGACAGGGCGGCTTTTGTTCGCACGCATTGATACAGCACCGGGTTTTAGACCCGGTGATTTTGTGACTGTGCGGATTGCGGAACCCGCACTGGAAAATGTGGTCCGTGTGCCAGCGACCGCCGTCGCCGCCGATCAGACCGTTCTGATTGTTGGCGACGAAGACCGGTTGCGCAGTGCGGATGTGCAGCTTCTTCGCAGACAGGGGGATGATGTCATCATCTCGGTCGGCGAAAATGCTGGTGCGACGATCGTTGCAGAACGCTCGCCGCTTTTGGGTGCAGGTATCAAGGTGCGTCCGATCCGCCCTGGCGTGGTTGAGCCCGCGCCAGAACCTGAAATGATCACGCTCGACGCAGAGCGGCGCGCCAAGCTGATTGCTTTTGTTAATGAAGGCCGGATGCCCGACGACGTCAAAGCACGGATCATTAGCCAGCTTGAATCCGAGGAAGTGTCGTCGCAAACCGTGGCCCGCCTCGAAGCGCGGATGGGCAGCTGATGGCAACCGGCGGCGAACGATTGAACACAAGCGCAGGCGGCATCCTGTCCTATTTCACCCGTCACAAGACGGCTGCGAACTTACTGTTGGTTTTGATGCTGACTGCGGGGCTTTTTGCGTTTCCGAACATGCGGGCGCAGTTCTTCCCCGATGTGGTGGTTGATGATCTGACTGTTTCGGTTGCGTGGCAGGGTGCGGGCGCTGAAGACGTTGATGCCGCTATTGTCCAAGTCCTCGAACCGGTCCTTCTGGGGGTCGAAGGGGTCACGTCGTCGTCCTCTACCTCTCGCGAGGGCAGTGCATCGATCAATCTTGAGTTTGACCCCGGCTATGACATCGACCGTGCCGCCGAAGACGTGCAGTTGGCCGTCGATAGTGCCGCAAACCTGCCAGCAGATGCCGAAGACCCGAACGTGCGGCGTGGTGGGTGGTCCGACCGCGTGACTGACGTGGTGATCACAGGTCCGGTCAGCGTGGACCAATTGGGTCGCTTTGCAGATGAATTCGCAGCGCGCCTGTTTGCCGAAGGTGTCACGCAGGTGATCGTGCAAGGCGTTGCTGCCCCATCTACGATTGTCGAGGTTCCGTCGCTGTCGTTGGTCCAGTTTGATATCGGACTGTCCGACATCGCGGCGCGTATCGCGGAAGAGGCCGAGGCCGATCCTGCTGGTGACGTGTCGGGCACTGCGCGGGTGCGCACCGGTGTCGCCAAACGGACCGCCGAAGATATCGGCGCGATTGTGCTGCGCTCGAACCCTGATGGATCGAAACTGACTATTGACGATGTCGCGACCGTCATGGTGGAAGGCACCGACCGTGACCGCGCCTATTTTGTCCGCGAAAACCCTGCAATCAAAGTGCGCGTGCAGCGATCGTCGCAGGGCGATGCAATCGGCATGCAGGAAACAGTCGAACAAGTCGCGCAGGAAATGACGGCGTCTTTGCCCGCTGGTGTATCAATAGAGCTTACCAATGGGCGGGCAGAGCTGATCACCGGTCGTTTGAACATATTGCTTGATAACGGGCTGACGGGTTTGTTGCTGGTTGTCAGTCTTTTGTTCTTGTTCCTCAACGCGCGCACAGCATTCTGGGTGGCGTTTGGTATTCCTGTGGCAATGCTGGCCGCGATTGCACTGATGTATATCGTCGGGATCACGTTCAATATGATCTCGCTTTTTGCGTTGATTATCACGCTGGGCATTGTCGTGGATGACGCAATTGTCGTGGGCGAACACGCAGATTTCCGCGTCAGGCAATTGGGCGAAGACCCGACTATTGCCGCTGAACGCGCGGCCAAGCGGATGTTCAGCCCCGTTTTTTCAGCCACGCTGACCACAGTGATTGCCTTCTTCGGGCTTGTGGTCATTGGCGGGCGTTTTGGTGATCTGATCTCGGACATTCCGTTTACGGTGATTGTTGTTCTGATCGCCAGTCTGGTTGAATGCTTTCTGATCCTGCCCAACCACCTTGCCCATGCGATGGCGCATTCGGCCAAGGATCACTGGTATGACTGGCCGTCGCGCACCGTGAACCGTGGCTTTGACTGGTTCCGCGAAACCTTGTTCCGCCCGTTCATGGGGATGGTGATCAAAGCCCGTTATCCGGTTGTGGCGGTAGCCCTTGTGCTTTTGGCCAGCCAGGTCACCTTGTTTATCAAGGGTGACGTAAGCTGGCGTTTCTTCAACTCTCCCGAACAAGGCCAAGTGACCGGCAATTTCGCAATGCTGCCCGGAGCGACCCGCCAGGACACGATCGAGATGATGCGCGAAATGCAACGTGCAGCGGATGCACTGGGCGCTGAATACGAAGCTGAACATGGCGCCAACCCGCTTCAGTTTGTGGTTGCTGAAATCGGCGGCAATTCGGGTCGAGCCATTGCAGGTTCGGACACCAAAGATGCCGATCAGCTTGGCTCGATTACGATCGAGCTGATCGACGCCGATAGTCGCCCCTATACCAGTTTTGCCTTTGTGGCCGCCCTGCAGGATAGCATTGTCCAGCATCCGATGGCCGAAACTGTCAGCTTCCGCAGTTGGGGGTCGGGGCCGGGTGGTGACAGTCTGGATATCCAGATGTTTGGTGCGAACAGCGATACACTCAAAGCGGCCGCAGAGGCACTGAAATCAGAGCTGGGCCAGTTTACAGAAATATCGGGTCTAGAGGATACGCTGGCCTACGACAAAGAAGAATTGATTCTGGAACTGACCCCGCAAGGTGACGCGCTTGGCCTTGGAATTGATGCCTTGGGCCGCATCCTGCGCAACCGTCTGGGCGGGATTGAAGCGGCGAGCTTTCCCGATGGCACACGCTCTGGCACAATCAGGGTTGAACTGCCGCAAAGTGAACTGTCAGCAGATTTTCTGGATCGTACGCAAATTCGCACACCGGACGGAATTTATGTCCCGCTTGCCGATGTGGTGACCGTTCAAAGCCGCACCGGCTTTTCGACTGTGCGCCGCGAAAACGGAATCCAGCTTATCTCGGTCATTGGTGATCTGGACGACGACGATGCCGCACGGGCAACCGAGATCCAGCAGATCATCAACGACGATATTCTGCCAAGGATCGAGAGCAACTTTGCGATTGAAACGATGCTGTCAGGTCAAAGCGAGCAGGAACAGCGATTCCTGAATGATGCGCGCACGGGCCTGATCCTTGTCTTGCTCGGAATTTACCTGACGCTCGCGTGGATTTTCAGCAGTTGGACACGCCCCGTAGTCGTGATGTCCATTATTCCTTTTGCCTTGGTCGGCACGATCTTTGGCCATCACGTCTGGGGTATCCCGATGAGCATGTTCACCGTGGTCGGTTTGATCGGGATGGTCGGTATCATCATCAATGACAGTATCGTTTTGGTCACGACCGTGGACGAGTACGCCCAAGATCGCGGGCTGGTCCCTGCAATCATTGACGGCACGGTAGACCGTCTGCGTCCTGTGATGCTCACCACTCTAACCACGGTGCTGGGCCTGACGCCGTTGCTTTATGAAGGTTCAAATCAGGCGGAATTTCTTAAGCCGACTGTGGTGACGTTGGTCTTTGGGCTTGGGTTCGGGATGTTGCTGGTGCTGCTGATCGTGCCGTCTGTGATGGCGATGCAAGCGGATGTTTCCCGCCAGATCCAAGCGGCCAGACGCGCATTGCGCGGGCGACGGGCGGCGATGTTTATTCCGGCGTGGCTGGGCGCATTGGGTGCGCTGGGGCTATTTGCCGTGACCTTGGCACCGCTTTTGGTGACAGGCAGTCCCTTGCCTGTTGCGGCCTCTGTTTTGCCTGTCCTGCAGGGCGGTTTTGGCGCGGCGCTGGGCGTGTTCATCGCAGGTTTGATGGTGCTGCTTGTGGCGATCTATGTCGTCGCCGCATTGTCGCAAGGCTTGCGGAAAATACGCGGCTAGCCTGCGGCGCATCCGCGAATATCAATCGCATGATCAGAGCCAAGAACAGTGATCCGAACTGCCGAGCGATCGAAAGCAAAGGGTTGCCCGCTTGGGTGTACCATGTCGACAGTCGCACTGAGCATTCCGCCCTGACGCTGGGTGCGGGCCTCTGAAACCCAGACGCGTGGGTCGCTGGCTTCGACGACGACATGCTCTTTTGTGCCGGTCGTGGCGACATCGATGGTTGTGGTCATACGCAGACCGTCAGCGATAGGGTCGATCTTGCAAGTTACTGCCCCCACGGCAGCGGCCGTTTGGGTCATCGGCTGGTCCGCCAATGCCGCACTGATCGCGGCATCGCGAGTGCCATCAACCGGCAAGAGCGCCGAAAACGGAAGCGTCACAGGGATGCAGA
>CBDTYC010000167.1:0-6131 GCA_965364495.1 uncultured Yoonia sp.
GACGGGTTTTTTCGCGGCTGTTTTCCAGCCGCGCGCCTTCCAGCCGTGAATCCATTTGGTGATGCCGTCTTTGACATAAACGCTATCGGTTATGATTGTGACCGCCGCATCCCGTTCAAGCGTTTCCAGAGCGGTAATTGCCGCAAGCAATTCCATGCGATTGTTCGTCGTTTCCGCTTCGCCGCCAGAAAGTTCGCGGGTTTTCAGGACTTTATCGCCGTCGCGCGCGACAAGCAGCGCGCCCCAACCGCCCGGACCCGGATTGCCCGAACAGGCCCCGTCTGTATAAGCAACAAGCTCAGGCATTCTTGCGGCCCCGCATGATAACGAATGGATCGATTGTGCCTGCCATGCCGCGCTCTTCGCCTTCTTTGATGTCGTTCACGGTGAAACCCGCACCCTCTAGCAGCCCCTGCAATTCTGGCACGCTGACATAGGTATAAAGCCGGTCCAATACATCGCGCTCTGCGCCATCGCCAGTCTTCATGCCAACGTGAATAATTCCGCCCGGTTTGGTGGCTATGGCCAAGGCCCGCTAGTGCCGCGGCAGGTCCGCACGGTCAGCGTGCAGCAGACAGAAGTTGGCCCATATCCCGTCATAGACGGCTGTGCCGCTGATATCGTCAAAGGTCCCAAGACGCGCAGGCAGGTCATAGCGTTCGCGGGCAAGTGCGATCATCCCGTCAGAGGCATCCATCGGATCAGGTTCCATCCCCGCGTCGCGCATGTGCGCCGAAGCAGAACCAGGCCCACAGCCAAGGTCGAGGATTTGTGCGCCGTCTGGCATCAGATCCAGAAAAGACCTGAGTGTTTTGTCAGGTCCATCGGACGCGAAAGTCGCAGCATAGTCTGCGGCTTTGTCATTATAGGTCGCGATGGTGCGTGGATCGGCCATTACAGGACCAACGGCAGGAAAGACAGTATCACGATTGTGGTAAGCAATGCGCGTAGATGCATCCACCATGGTGGCGCAAGTCCCAGCCGCCAGAAATGCCAATCAAGCAGCAACAATCCCAAGAACCCGACGCTCAGGTTTATTGCAGCGGTCGTCGGGCCGCCACCTGTCATGAAAAACGCCCAAAGCGCCGGAATGACCGACAACACGTAACTGGCGGTTGCCATTTGTCCGCTTGCCTTGGTTGCAAAGCCCCACAACACACCAGACATGAATGCCAGGATGATTGCGCCGTAGAACAGCTGCACATAGGGGCCGATGAACCGCCCGCCCAAGGTGGACTGCCCCCATATCGCTATGGACGGGGTCATGACCGTCAAAGCCCCCCAAAGAAAGGGAACCAACCCAGCGAGGCCAAGGATCAGCGCGGATCGTGGTATCCGGCTCATGCTTTTTCGAACGCCAAGCGCAGGCCGAGCGCGGTAAAAATGCCTGCAAAAGAACGGTTCAGCCAGACCATCGCAGTCTTGCTCTGCAGGAGCCATTTTCGTGCGAAGGCTGCGAAAACGCCGTAAAGCACGAAAATCACGAACGTAAGCGCCATAAAGATGCCGCCGAGCAGGATCATTTCGCTTGTGGCGGTTGCAGGGTCGCCGCTCAGGAAAGGGGGCAGCAGGGCCAGAAAGAAAATCGAGAGTTTCGGGTTCAGAATGTTGATCAACGCACCACGCCGCGCGATCCTGAAGGCCGCCTGCGGTTTGGCGTCGGGGCTGATCGACAGCGCGCCGTCTGATCTAAGCGCCTGCCAAGCCAGATAAAGCAAGTAGGCAACGCCCGCGAATTTCACGGCTTGGAACAGCAGCGCACTGGTGTGCAGCAAGGCCGCGAGCCCAAGCGTCGCCGCTGCCAAATGCGGCACGATTCCGACAGTACAACCAACTGCTGCTGCAACCGCAGCCTTGCGACCTTGGCCAAGGCCAAGTGCCAGTGTGTAAATCACACCCGTCCCCGGGGCCGCGCAGACGACGATCGCGGTGATCAGGAATTGCAGGCTGATCATCAGGCGGGCTCCCTCAAGACGCGAGGTACTTTGAATTCAACGTTTTCTTCGGCGGTCACGACCATTTCCACGGTTGTGTCGTAGCGGGATTTGAAAGCGTCGATGACCTCGGCGATCAATACCTCGGGTGCAGAGGCCCCCGCTGTGATCCCCATTGATGTGATCCCCTCAAGTGCGCGCCAGTCGATGTCTGTGGCGCGTTGGACAAGCTGGGCGTATTTGCAGCCCGCGCGCGCGCCGACCTCGACCAACCGTTTTGAATTGGATGAATTGGGCGCGCCGACGACCAACATCGCGTCGCATTTTGGCGCCATCACCTTGACGGCCTCTTGGCGGTTGGTGGTGGCGTAGCAGATGTCTTCTTTGTGCGGGCCAACGATTTGCGGAAAACGATTGTAAAGTGCGGCAACGATGTCCGCCGTGTCATCTACAGACAAAGTGGTCTGCGTTACGAAAGCCAATTTGGCGGGATCACGGATAACAACGGTGCCGACGTCGGCGACGGTTTCAACCAGCAAAACCTCGCCATCGGGAAGTTGCCCCATCGTGCCAACGGTTTCTGGATGGCCTTCGTGCCCGATCATAATCATCTGTAGGCCATTGTCAGAATGACGCTGGGCCTCGATGTGGACCTTGCTAACCAAAGGGCAGGTGGCATCGACATAGATCATTTCGCGCTTGGCGGCCGCTGCGGGCACCGCCTTGGGCACGCCATGAGCGGAAAAGATTACCGGCCGATCATCAGGGCATTCGTCAAGTTCTTCGACGAAAACAGCCCCTTTATCGCGCAGGGAATCCACGACGTATTTATTGTGTACGATTTCATGGCGAACGTAGACAGGCGCACCCCATTTATCCAACGCCATCTCGACGATCTTGATGGCGCGATCAACGCCCGCGCAGAACCCACGCGGCGCGGCAAGATAAAGGGTAAGGGGTGGTTTCGTCATGTCATGCTCCGGCTACGGGACCAGAGGTAAGCAATTGATGCGGGCAGGTCCAGCATCAGATGAGTTGCCTAGACGAGGCACATTGCTGCACCCCGTCCAGGCAAAACGGTTATGCGTCTATTGGCGCGGCATCCGCAGGCTCTTCTGAACGGGGTTCGCGGGTTGGTCTTCCGACAACGTCGCGCAGTTCGTCCAGTTCAATAAAGTTGTCGGCCTGACGGCGCAATTCGTCCGCGATCATTGGCGGCTGGCTGCGAACGGTCGAAACAACAGAGACGCGCACGCCGCTGCGTTGCAGTGATTCGACCAGCGGGCGAAAATCACCGTCGCCCGAAAAGATCACGGCGTGGTCGATGTGCGGTGCGAGTTCCATCGCATCAACGGCCAGTTCGATGTCCATATTCCCCTTCACCTTCCGCCGTCCCATGCTGTCGGTGTATTCTTTGGCTGGCTTTGTCACCATTGAGAAACCATTGTAATTCAGCCAGTCAACGAGCGGCCGAATTGGTGAATACTCGTCATTTTCAAGCAAGGCGGTATAGTAAAATGCCCGCAACAACTTGCCGCGGCGCATGAATTCTTGCCGGAGCAATTTGTAATCGATGTCGAACCCTAGCGACTTTGCAGCCGCATAGAGGTTTGATCCATCGATAAAGAGCGCCAAGCGCTCATCTCGATAAAACATAGATAGTCCTTCCAAAACTATCCTGCGCATATATTCGTGTCCCGTGAGTGTTTTTGTCTGCGCAAGAATTAGAACTATGTAATATTAAGCCGATCTGAGGCAAGTACTTTAGGATGCCACAATGAGCCGAAAAACGCTTATCGCCCTTGGTAGCAACGAATTTTCGGTGTGGGGCAATGCGAGGGATACTGTACTAAAAGCCACTATTCGTGTGGCCGAACTGGCATCTTCAGGACCGGATTGCAGTTCTTTGTACACCACGCCTGCCTTTCCTGCTGGGTCAGGGCCTGCCTATGTGAACGCGGTTATGGCCATAGCTACGGACCAAAATCCGCAAGAATTGCTAGTCGCACTTCACCGTATCGAAACCGAGGCAGGCCGCGTTCGCAAGACCCGTTGGGGACAACGAACGCTGGATTTGGATTTGATCGCAGTGGGGGATTGCGTCTTGCCCGACGCCGAAGCGTACACGTACTGGCGTGATCTGCCGCTTGATGCGCAGATGTCGCAAGCACCTACGCAGTTGGTTCTACCGCACCCCCGTATGCAGGACCGGGCATTCGTGATGGTGCCTTTGTGCGATGTCGCTCCGGATTGGGTTCATCCGGTGACGGGGCTGACGGCGCGCGCGATCTGCGCGGCATTGCCAGCACAGGACCGCGCAGAAGTCGTACAGATTGCCCTATGAAACAGCCTTATTATTTCTGTGGCTCGCCCCGCTTGAGGCCCTTGTCAATCCCGCACGAAGCCACTAAATAGGCCACTTCCGAAGTCCCTCTTGATTGACTGGAGTACGCTCATGGCCCGCGTCACCGTAGAAGATTGCGTCGATAAAGTTCCTAACCGGTTTGAACTGGTTATGCTTGCTGCACACCGTGCGCGTGAAATATCCGCAGGCGGAGCAATCACTGTGCCCCGTGACAACGACAAGAACCCTGTCGTGTCCCTGCGTGAAATCGCAGACGAAACACAGCTTGCCGATGATCTGCGCGAGCGTATGATCGAAGCGAACCAGACTCAGATCGAAGTTGACGAGCCGGAAGAGGACAGCATGTCCCTGCTGATGGGCGCCGAGCCTGACAAGCCTGCCGACGACGATATGTCTGAAGAGAAATTGCTGCGTGCGCTGATGGAAGCGCAAGGGCAGCGCTAAGGGCGGTTTACCGGCCTTGAACGGATAGGCGCGGGACCAGATGACGACTGCAGACGATCTCATCGCACTGGTCCGCACCTATAACCCCAAATCGAACCCATCGTTGCTTCGCGATGCATACGCTTTCGGTGCTGAAATGCACGAAGGCCAGTTTCGCCATTCTGGCGAGCCGTATTTTACCCATCCCGTTGCTGTCGCCTGCATTCTAGCAGAGCAACAGATGGATGATGCAACGATCGTGACGGCGTTGCTGCATGACACGATCGAGGACACAAAGGCCTCTTTCTCGGTTGTTGAAAAGCGTTTCAGCCGCGAAATTGCCGATCTGGTTGATGGCGTTACCAAGCTTACCAATTTGCAGCTGAATTCGACCCAGACCAAGCAGGCCGAGAATTTTCGCAAGCTGTTCATGGCCACTTCGCGTGATTTGCGTGTGACGCTGGTTAAGCTCGCGGACCGTTTGCACAACATGCGGACGATCAAATCGATGCGCCCCGACAAGCAGGTCCAAAAGGCCCGCGAAACCATGGACATCTTTGCGCCGCTTGCGGGTCGCATGGGTATGCAGTGGATGCGCGAGGAATTAGAGGATTTATCGTTCCGCGTCCTCAATCCCGAAGGCCGCAATTCGATTATCCGACGCTTCATCACGTTGCAGCGAGAGACCGGCGATGTGCTCCAGAAGATCACCACCGACATGCGCGTCGAGATGGAAAGGGCCAACATCACCGCCGAAGTAAGTGGTCGCGCCAAGAAACCCTATTCCATCTGGCGCAAGATGCAGGAAAAAGAACAGGGCTTTAGCCGCCTTTCCGACATCTATGGCTTTCGCGTGATTGTCGCCACAGAGGCCGATTGCTATCGCGCTTTGGGCGCAATCCATCAGCGTTGGCGCGCGGTCCCCGGGCGCTTCAAGGATTACATCAGCCAGCCCAAATCAAATGGCTACCGGTCCATTCACACAACCGTTTCCGGTCGTGATGGAAAGCAGGTCGAGGTCCAGATTCGCACCCGCGAAATGCATGAAGTTGCCGAAACCGGCGTCGCGGCCCATTGGTCCTATAAGAATGGCGAGCGCGTCGAGAACCGCTTTGCTGTCGATCCGGTGCGCTGGATTGCTTCGCTCACTGAACGGCTGGACGAGGATCAGGATCAAGACCACGATGAATTCCTCGAAGCAGTCAAGCTTGAGATGTATCAGGACCAGGTGTTCTGCTTTACGCCCAAAGGTGACGTGATCAAACTGCCACGCGGGGCAACGCCAATTGATTTCGCATTTGCGATCCATACGCGTATCGGATCGGCTTGTGTTGGGGCCAAGGTCGATGGGCTGCGGGTGCCGTTGTGGACCCGTCTTAAGAATGGCCAGTCGGTTGAAGTCATCACCG
>CBDTYC010000168.1:0-6128 GCA_965364495.1 uncultured Yoonia sp.
TCGTCTGCGATACGTCCGGCTCGATCTGCGAGATCGTGAACCCCAAAGACAAAAACGACCCCGTCCTCTCTGCACTTGCCGACAATGTGCTTATGATCTGGATCGAAGGCTCCGACGCCCACACGGCAGAACTCGTCCGACGTTTCGATTGTCATCCCGCCCGCTGACGTACCCACCAGTGTCGGCAGTTTAGCCCGCAGCACATCGATCATCGCATGTGCGCCTTCGCTTTCGACATCTTCATAGTCAAGTCGCGAATAGTAGCATCGCCCATGCGCCGCCCACAGGTCGCCCATCAAATCAGCAACGGATTTCTTGGTTTCGGCCAGAATGTTCAGCCAGAGCAGGACAGCCCAAAGCCCGTCTTTTTCGCGGACGTGATCAGACCCGGTGCCGGCACTTTCTTCGCCGCAAAGCGTAACCTTGCCTGCGTCCAGCAGGTTTCCGAAGAACTTCCAACCAGTCGGGGTTTCAAAGCAATCAATGCCAAGGCTGGCCGCTACGCGGTCCACGGCGCGCGACGTTGGCATGGACCGCGCAACACCCGCCAGTCCATCTTGATAGCCCGGTGCCAGATGCGCCTGCGCGGTCAAAAGCGCCAGACTGTCGGACGGTGTCACATAGGCACCGCGTCCCACGATCATGTTGCGGTCGCCATCTCCGTCAGAGGCAGCACCGAAATCCGGTGCGCCTGCGCCCAGCATTTTGTCCATCAGGGTCTTTGCCCAGATCGGGTTGGGGTCTGGATGACCACCGCCGAAATCGGGACTTGGCACACCATTGATGACGGTTCCTGCGGGCGCGCCCAATGTGCCTTCTAGGATCGCGTGGGCATATGGACCGGTCACCGCATGCATCGCATCAAAGCACATCGTGAACCCACCAGCGAAAAGGGCGCGGATTTTGTCGAAATCAACGATGGTTTGCATCAAGGCGGCGTAATCTGTGACGGGGTCGACGATCTCGACGGTCATGTCCTCTAGGGCTTGGGTGCCGATGGTTTCCAGATCAACATCGTCGGCGGCTATGATCTTGTAGAAATCCAGCGTTTTAGTGCGTGCGAAAATCTTGTCAGTCACGGATTCGGAGGCAGGACCACCGTTTGGCCCGTTGTATTTCAGGCCAAAGTCGGCGTCCGGCCCTCCGGGATTGTGGCTGGCCGACAGGATCAATCCACCGTCCGCTTTGCGTAACCGGATCAAATGTGACGCTGCGGGTGTCGATAGAATTCCGCCCTGCCCCACGATGCATTTTGCGGCATCATTCGCCGCCGCCATGCGCAAGATGATCTGGATCGCACTGTCATTAAAATACCGGCCGTCGCCGCCCACAACGAGGGTCTTGCCTGCGATCCCGCCTATTCCGTCAAAAATGGCCTGCACGTAGTTTTCCAGATAATGCGGCCGCTTGAAGATGGCAGTCTTCTTGCGAAGGCCGCTTGTCCCCGGTTTTTGCCCATCAATCGGAGTGGTCCGAACGTTCTGCATCGGCATGTTTAGTCCTCCCTGGTCTCTTGTGAAAATACCGCAACACTATCTGCCGCTACCAGCATGCCCGGCGTCACTTGGATGGCGTCGTCTTGGCTGGTGTCAAAGCGGCGTATCCACGTATCGCCATCTGGCAGGTCGGGCGGTGCAATTTCGACCGCTTCACCGCGGTTCAGCACGACCAGCAAGGCGCCTTCGCGCTTGACGTATTCGGGTGATCCGGACGCCATGCGCATTTCAGCCACCAGTGTATCAAGGTCGGGGTTGTCCCAATCTTCTTGCCGCATCGGGTCGCCATTGGACTGCCGCCAGAACAGGTCCGGTTCGCCATCGACAAGCCGCTGGCGGGAATGCAAGAACCGCGTTTGCCGTAACAGCGGGTGCATCTTGCGAAAGGCGATCGCCTGCTGGCAGAAGGTGAAGAAGGGATCGCCTTCATCCGGCCAATTGACCCAGCCGATCTCGTTGTCTTGGCAATATGCATTGTTGTTGCCGCCTTGCGAATTACTCAGCTCATCGCCCGCAAGGATCATCGGCGTTCCCTGCGATAGCATCAATGTTGCCATCAGGTTGCGTTTTCGCCGCATACGCGCGGCAGAGATTACCGGATCAGCGGTTGGTCCTTCGACGCCCATATTGTCAGAGTGGTTGTTGGAGTGCCCGTCGCGATCTTCTTCGCCATTGGCCAGATTGTGCTTGGAGTTGTAGCTGACCGTATCTTGCAAGGTGAAGCCGTCATGCGCCGTCAGGAAATTCAGCGATGACGTAGCGGCCCGCCCGTCATGGTCAAAATAGGGGGCAGAGCCGACAAGCCGTTCTGCGACGTCTTTCACCATGCCGCGATCACCGCGCCAGAATTCACGGACATTGTCGCGGTATTTGTCGTTCCATTCGGCAAATGGTGCCGGATATGCGCCCAGTTGATAGCCACCCGGGCCGATATCCCACGGCTCTGCGATCAGTTTGACGCGGTTCAGAACCGGATCTTGCCCGATGGCGCGGAAGAAAGGTCCGTCACGCTCAAACCCGCGCGCCGTGCGCCCAAGTGCCGAGCAAAGATCAAAACGGAAGCCATCCACATGCATGACTTCGACCCAATAGCGCAAGCTGTCCATGACAAGGCGGATGACAAACGGGTTTTCGAAATCCAGCGTGTTGCCGCAGCCCGCATCATCAATGTAATAGCGCGGATTGTCGGCCAGACGGTAGTAGCTGGCGTTATCCAACCCGCGGAACATCAATGTAGGCCCCAATTCGGACCCTTCGGCGGTGTGGTTATAAACCACGTCAAGGATCACTTCGATGCCAGCCGAATGAAAGCGGCGCACCATCTGCTGGAACTCTGCGATGTCCGCGCCTTGCATATAGCGCGGGTCGGGGGCAAAGAACCCGTAGGTCATATAGCCCCAATAGTTTGTCAGCCCGCGATCCAGCAAAAACTTTTCGTTCAGGAACGCTTGAACCGGCAGCAGTTCAACGGCGGTTACGCCAAGGTTGTTAAGATGCTCAAGGACCGGATCAGACGACATCGCCAGATAGGTGCCTGGGTGCGGGATGTCGCGGCGTCCGGCTGTCAGGCCTTTGACGTGCGCCTCGTAGATGATTGAGCTTTCCAGCGCATGCCGCGGCTCGGTTGCATTATGCCAGTTGAATGACGGGTCAACAACAATGCTGCGCGGCATGAACGGGCCGCTGTCGACCTTGCTGAAACTAAGGTCTTTGTCTTTGGCCCCTGTCTGATATCCAAACAGCGCATCGTCCCACTTTGGATGGCCGGTCAGTTGTTTTGCGTATGGATCAATCAGCAGTTTATAGGGGTTAAAGCGGTGCCCTTCTTCGGGCGCATAGGGCCCGTCCATTCGAAACCCGTACTGTTGGCCGGCTTTCATACCCGGAAAATAGCCATGCCAGACGTGGCCTTCGCGTTCGGGCAGAGTGATAATCTGGTTTTCGTTGCCTTCTTCATCGAAGAGGCACAGCATTACCTTTGTCGCATGACGTGAAAAGATGGCAAAATTGACGCCGCCAGCATCCAGCGTCGCACCCAAAGGCGACGACAGGCCGGGCCGCGTTTCAAATTGTCCGCTGTTCAAGTGCTTGCCTCGATCAGGCTGTCATAGATCGCTTGATATGCGACGGCGGACGTCCCCCATCCGACAGGCTGCTTCATCGCGTTGCGCTGCATCGTTTTCCAGACTTGAGTGTCCTCATAAAGATCGCAAATGCGGCCAAAAGCGTTTGCCAGTGCCGACGCGTTGATCGGAAAGAACTGCACACCTGTCGCAACGCCACGCGCAAGCGCAGCAGGTGAAGCATTGATGACCGTATCGGCAAGCCCACCAGTCAGTGCGACAAGTGGCAAAGTCCCGTAGCGCAAGCCGTAAAGTTGCGTAAGTCCGCAGGGTTCAAAGCGCGAAGGCACCAGAATTACATCCCCCCCCGCGATCATTTGATGTGAAAGGCCTTCGTCATAGCCGATTTTGACAGACAGGTTTTCATGACGGTCTGCCGCTTCCAACAAGGCGACTTCTAGCGCGGGATCACCGGATCCAAGCAAGGCGACCTGCCCGCCGCGGTCCAGCAAAGCAGGCAGCGCATCCAGCAAAAGGTCGATCCCCTTCTGTTGGGTCAGACGTGACACAAGCACGCAAAGCGGCCCGTTGGATTTACCAAGACCAAAGGTCTTCCGGAGTGCTTTCTTGTTGGCTGCTTTGCCAGCGGGGGTTTTGTAGGGTTTGATATTCGGGTCTGTTGCAGGGTTCCATGCATCCAGATCAATTCCGTTGACGATGCCCGTCAGGTCCGCTTTGCGCGCACGCAGAACGCCGTCCATGCCAATCCCGAACGCGGGGGTTAGCAATTCCTCAGCATAGGTTTGCGATACGGTCGTGATCTTTGCGGCACCGACAAGCCCCGCTTTCAATGCAGAAATCTGGCCCCAGAATTCAAAATGGTCGGTTGTGAACCGTGCCGGATCAAGTCCAAGCGGCTTGACCCTGCGCGCATCGGTGTTGCCGTGGAAAGCAATGTTGTGAACGGTAAAGACAAAAGGGACATGCACACGCAATGCATGCAAATATTCGGGTGTCAGCCCTGCCTGCCAGTCATGTCCATGCACGATGTCGGGCGTCCAGCCGTCCACACCGTTGGCGGCAATCATTGCACCAACTTTGCAGAGTGCCGCAAATCTTTCCGGATTGTCGGGCCAGTCTTTGCCAGTCGCATCGCCATAGATCGCGCCGTCGCGGTCATAAAGATGCGGGGCGTCAAGGATCAAAAGATCAACGCCCGCAACCTGACAGGCCCGCAGTTTTGCTGTCCCCCCAAAGAGGTTCTTGTAGGTCGCTACCGTTTTCGCTTTGCCGATCTGCCCAAGGACGGTGCGATAGCCGGGCAACAGGACGCGAACTGCGACGCCCAGTTCGCCCAATGCCGCGGGCAAAGCGCCCGCAACATCGGCCAGCCCGCCGGTTTTCACCAGCGGGGCGCATTCGGACACAACGAAAAGCGATTTGGTCATTTAGAAGCGGCCCTTTTGTCCAGCATGGCTTGAGTGATCAATGTGGTGCCCCGCTCGGTGACGCGGAACCACTTTGCATCTTCGACGGGGTCTTCGCCAACAACCAGACCCTCGGGGATGATGACACTGGAATCTACAACGACCTGTCGCAATCTGGCAGAGCGATGCACGACCACATTTGGCAGCACGACCGCATGATCCAGCACCGCATAGGAATTGGTATGCACGTTCGTAAACAGAACCGAGTTGCGCACTTCGGTACCCGAAATGATGCACCCGCCTGATACCATCGAAGAAATCGCCATCCCGCGTCTGTCACGTTCGTCGTGGATAAACTTCGCCGGCGGGACGCTCTCGTTGTATGTCCAGATCGGCCAGCTTTTGTCCCACAGGTCCAACTCTGGGGTAAAACTGGTCATGTCGATATGCGCCTGCCAGAACGCATCGACTGTGCCAACGTCTTTCCAGTAGGCAGGTGCGCCATCGGCACGTACACAGCTTTCGTCAAAGCGGTGCGCCATGGCCTTCCCGCCCTTGACGATGTCGGGGATCAGATCGTTGCCAAAGTCGTTCGTGGAATCGGGATTCTCTGCGTCTTTCTTCAGCAGAGCACGCAGGAATTTCCAGTCGAAGACATAGATACCCATCGAGGCAAGCGCGAGGTCGGGGTCCTCTGGCGTGCCAGGCGGGTCGGCGGGCTTCTCGAGGAAACTGGTAATGCGCCCGTCTTTATCGGTGTCCATTACACCAAAGGCGGTTGCCTCCATGCGAGGGACCGTCAGACAGCCAACGGTGACATCCGCCTGCGATTCCACGTGCTGGCGCAGCATGATTTCGTAGTCCATCTTGTAGATATGGTCACCGGCAAGGATGATCACATAATCCACGTTGTAGCTGTCAACGATATCGATGTTCTGGGTCACCGCATCGGCGGTTCCCTTGTACCAGCTTTCATTTCCGCCGCGCTGCGAAGCGGGTAGTACATCAAGGAATTCATTCCGCTCTGGCCGCAGAAAGTTCCAACCGCGCTGGGTGTGGCGGATAAGGCTGTGCGCCTTGTATTGCGTGGCAAGTTCCAGTTGTCGAATGCCAGAGGTCAGGGCGTTTGACAGGGCAAAGTC
>CBDTYC010000169.1:0-6123 GCA_965364495.1 uncultured Yoonia sp.
TCAAAATACTGACGCATTTAGGCTACCATCCACTTGTGCAAGCCCTCCAGAAATGGCCAGCCTAGCTGTCCATTTTAAGAGCGGAAATAAACGCTTCTTGCGGGATGTTCACGGATCCGAACTGCCGCATCTTTTTCTTACCGGCCTTTTGCTTGTCCAAAAGTTTACGTTTCCGTGTCGCGTCGCCGCCGTAACACTTGGCCGTCACGTCTTTGCGCAGCGCGGATAGCGTTTCGCGGGCGATGACTTTGCCGCCGATGGCCGCTTGGATCGGGATTTTGAACATGTGGCGCGGGATCAGGTCCTTGAGTTTTTCGACCATCGCCCGCCCGCGCATTTCCGCACGGTCGCGGTGCACCATCATGGATAGCGCATCAACAGGTTCGTCGTTCACAAGAACGGACATTTTCACAAGGTTATCGGTTTGGTAACCTGTCATCTGGTAATCAAAGGACGCATAGCCCTTGGTCACCGATTTCAGGCGGTCGTAGAAGTCAAAAACAACCTCGTTCAAAGGAAGGTCATAAACAACCATCGCGCGTGAACCCGCATAGGTCAGGTCCAGCTGCACGCCGCGGCGGTCTTGGCATAGTTTCAGCACATCACCCAGATAATCGTCCGGCACAAGGATGGTCGCCTTGATCCGCGGTTCTTCGAGATGGTCCACATGGGTCATGTCGGGCATGTCTGCGGGGTTGTGCAGCTCGATCAACTCGCCGTCGCGCATATAGACGTGGTAAACCACGGACGGCGCTGTGGTGATCAGGTCGATGTCATATTCACGCTCGATCCGGTCGCGGATCACTTCAAGGTGCAGCAGCCCCAAGAAACCGCAGCGAAACCCGAAACCAAGGGCGGCAGATGTTTCCATCTCGTGACTGAATGACGCGTCGTTCAGCGCCAGTTTGTCGATTGCGTCGCGCAGGTCTTCGAATTCGGAACTGTCGACAGGGAACAGACCACAGAAAACAACCGGTTGCGCGGGCTTAAAGCCGGGCAATGCAACTTCGGTGCCCTTGCGTTCGGACGTGATCGTGTCACCAACGCGGGTGTCGCGCACCTGCTTGATTGATCCGGTGATAAAGCCGATTTCGCCGGGCCCAAGTTCGGCCACGTCCTGCATTTTCGGGCGGAACACGCCGATTTTGTCGATGCCGTGGACCGTCCCGTTCGACATGAATTTGACGCGGTCGCCCTTTTTCATCACGCCGTCGATGACCCGCACCAGAACGACGACACCCAGATAGCTGTCATACCAGCTGTCCACCAGCATCGCCTTGAGCGGCGCATCGCGGTCCCCTTTGGGGGCCGGTAGCAGATTCACGATCGCCTCGAGCGTTTCTTTGATCCCGATACCGGTCTTTGCGCTGACACGGATCGCGCCGGAGGCATCAATGCCGATGACATCTTCGATTTGCGCTGCGACTTGGTCGCATTCAGCAGCAGGCAAGTCGATCTTGTTCAGGATCGGCACAATTTCATGGTTCGCGTCGATCGCTTGGTACACGTTCGCAAGCGTCTGCGCTTCGACCCCTTGGGTACTGTCAACAACCAGCAGCGACCCTTCGACCGCCCGCATGGACCGCGACACTTCGTAGGCAAAGTCGACGTGTCCGGGGGTGTCGATCAGGTTCAGCACATAGCTGCGCCCGTCATCCGCAAGGTAGTCGATGCGCACGGTGTTCGCTTTGATGGTAATCCCGCGTTCGCGTTCAATATCCATGCTGTCCAGCATCTGCGCTTTCATCTCGCGATCGGTCACCGTGTTGGTGGACTGGATCAAGCGATCAGCAAGCGTGGATTTACCGTGGTCAATATGCGCCACGATCGAGAAATTACGGATGTGTGTCAGGTCTGTCATAGCTGGGATATGGTGGGGTTTTGCGCAGCGGTCAAGCGGGATGGTGACGCAGTTGCGCAAGGGTGTTGCAGGCCAGTTGGGGCCTTGAAAGGGGTTTCGTGGCGAAACGCCTTGTTTTTTCCTTTTGCGATCAAAATCGCGCGGCTTGTTATCAATTTTTAAAGGGTTTTGTGGGGCGATTGGTGTCGGTCTAACCGTGGCTGTTGAGCACCCATCACCGCCAAGTCAGCCCCCGGATCACAGCATTCACGGAGCCACACAAACAGACCCGCTTGACATGATACCATTTAGTTTCATATTAAAGAGATACCAAAAAGTATCATAACGGAATCATCATGTCCGACAAAGCCGCAGTTTCCATTCTCGCAAACCCGTTTGCCGCATCGCAGGTGGTGTCATGACCACCCCTGAACACTTTGGTTTTCGCGCGTTGGCTGACCCGACACGGCGCAGCATTCTGCGGCTACTGGCGCAAAAAGACATGACGATTGCCGAGGTCGCCGACAACTTTCAAATGACCAGAGCGGCAGTCAAAAAGCACCTGACGATCCTGAACGAAGGCAACCTGATTTCCGTTCGCACCGAAGGCCGCGCGCGACTGAACGCGTTGAACCCTGACGGGCTCAGGCAGGTGTTCGACTGGTTCGGGTTCTTTGATGCCTTCTGGGACAGCCGCCTCGACGCACTTAAATCTGAAATTGAAAAGGACATCCAATGACCGACACCATCTTGCGCAAATCAATTTACCTCAAGGCCACGCCAGCGCAGGTCTGGGCCTATCTGACGGACCCCGCGAAACTGGCATTATGGTTTCATGCGCCCAAAGCGCCCTTGGTTGAAGGCCCCTACGAGATGTTCGGCACTGAAAGCGGTGACAAACTGATGTGGGGGACCGTCCTTGTTGCAGAACCGTTTTCACGGTTGGAGTACACGTTTACCATTGCGCCGATGGGCGACAAAACAAGCACCGTAAGGTGGACCATCGAAGACGTGCCCGGTGGGACCAATCTGTCGTTGCGCCACGAAGGGTTGCCGCAAGGGGAGGATGCCTTTGGGCTTACTCTGGCGCTTGATAAAGGCTGGGACGAACATTTGGGGCGCATGCGTGCATCCGCGCACGGCGACTGAAATCAACCTGCCTTGATACCTCCCTGCCAAGGATCATCCTTGAGCAGCGGAGGATCGCTCCTTCTTTGTCGCACCTGCCAATCCACAATTGCATCGCTTGCCCTCGCCCGTCATACTCTGGCGCAAGAGGCATAACGATAGAGGACCATCTGGGCCAACCCAGAGGCCGGACATAGAGGCAGATTGATGCGGTATTTCTTGATCTTGGGTGCATTTGCCACCGTGGCGGCCTGTGGCGGTGGCAGCCGTGGCGCGACCGGTGATATTTCTCAGGCCTGTCTTGCCGCAAATCGCAGTGCAGCGACGCCTGCACTTTGTTCGTGTGTCCAGCAGGTCGCCAATCAATCGCTTTCAAACAGTGAACAGTCCCGCGCCGCCGCGTTCTTTTCAGAGCCGCAACTGGCGCAAGATACCCGTCAATCCGACCGCAGCAGCGATGAACGCTTTTGGCAACGCTACCGCGCCTTTAGCGATTTGGCAGCCCAGATATGTCAGCCAATAGACGCTTAGCGGCGCCCTCAATCATGTCCAAGGCCCCGTCAAAGTCGCGGGTGTAGTAGGGGTCGGGCACATCGGTGTCCGCCAGCGTCCGCACGGGCGTGACATTGCCTTTTGGCCGTAGCTTTTCAATGTCAGACTGGTTTTGGGCATCCATCGCGACGATCAGGTCAAAGCGGTTGAAATCCGCTGCTACGAATTGCCGCGCCCGCAAGCCGCCAAGATCAAGGTCGCGCGCACGGGCTGCGTCTTGCATCGGGCCGTAGGGCGCGTCGCCCGCATGCCAGCCCGCCGTACCAGCGCTATCCAGCTCAAGTTCTGGTGCGAGGCCGCGCATGATCCCTTCTGCAGCGGGTGAACGGCAGATGTTTCCCAGACACACAAAGACGATCCGCATTAGCGCAGCACACCCCGTCTTGTCATCGCCCTTGCGTAGACCCATTGCAGCAACAAGAGAACCGGAATGGCGATGGTGAACAAGATCGCAGTCGTTCCTGCGGCGGCCACCATGCTTCCCCCGTCAGCGATCCCGTAGGTGTAAATTGACGACCCGGCCAGTCCGATAAATGACAGCGCAAAGGCAGCGCCCGCAAATCGGGACCGCGCCAAAAGCAGCAGTGCGCCAATCACCGAGAACCATACGCCCAGCGCCCATGTCGCACCAAACCATAGCGGGGCTTGTTCAAGCATCGTCAGCCTTTCAGCAGGTTGGGATGCCATGTATTCAGCTGCGTTGGCGCGTGTCATGACATAATCGATGGCCCCGCCCGCGTTCCAGATCAGTGAGAGAATACCCACGATCCAAAGATGGATTGGTGTTTTCATCATGCTCGGTCCCTCCTTTGTTCCACTCAAGATATCAAGAATTTGCAGAATTATCTACGCCATAGAAAGACTGGACCTTTGGCCTGCGCCCGATATGAATACGGGGATGAGCAAGCAACTAGATATCTCCGCCCTCGCCCGCGGCGTAAAGGCCAGCGACCGCCGGTCCTTGGCCCAAGCCATTACGCTGGTCGAAAGCGGTCGCGCCGATCACCGTGCAGATGCGCTGGCATTGCTGGACCTTTTGGGCAACAGCAAACAGGCCTTGCGCATTGGTCTGTCCGGCACACCTGGCGTCGGCAAATCGACATTTATCGAAAGCTTCGGATTAATGCTGACCGGCATGGGCAAACGTGTTGCGGTGCTGGCTGTCGATCCGTCTTCTGCCCGCTCTGGCGGTTCTATCTTGGGCGATAAAACCCGCATGGACCATCTGGCCCGTGCCCCGAATGCCTTTATCCGCCCCTCACCCAGTCAGACCCACCTCGGCGGCGTCGCCCGTCGGTCACGCGAAGCGGTGGCGCTGTGCGAGGCTGCGGGATTTGACATCGTGCTGATTGAAACAGTGGGCGTCGGACAGTCTGAAACCGTGGTTGCGCAAATGGCGGACCTCTTTGTTCTTCTGCTTGCCCCTGCAGGCGGGGACGAACTTCAGGGTGTCAAACGCGGGATCATGGAGATGGCCGACCTGATTCTGGTCAACAAAGCCGATGGTGACCTGAAATCTCAAGCGATGCGCACTTGCGCCGATTATGCCGGAGCCTTGCGCCTTTTGCGCAAACGTCCGCAAGACCCTGACGGTTTTCCCAAAGCCCTGACAATTTCGGCGCTTGAGGTTGCCGGTCTGCAAGAGGCCTGGGAACAGATGGATGCACTGGCCGCGTGGCGGCGCGCGAATGGCGTCTGGTCCGAAACCCGGCAGGCGCAGGCCAGTTACTGGTTCCAGCAAGACGTTCGGAACGGTTTGTTGGACATGCTGCTTAACGACCCCGCGCTTGCCGACCGGATGCGCACCGCCGAAGAGAACGTAACCGCCGGAAGACAAACGCCGGCGGCGGCAGCCGCATATGTGCTGAACCCGTTGCGGGACCGATTGCAGTCGTAAACACAGGGCAAAACATGCCTCAGTTCACCTAATCTGCAGCGGCAGTGCAATTGACTGAAACGCCCGCGCTCTTTGTCATGCGCTGCGCCGCGTAAGGTGGCGTCAAGTTGGCCCTGTTCCCGCCCCTCTTGCGTAGGACGCGACCGACATGTACCCGACAGCGGACCCTACCTGCGTCCAAAGGCAAGCCGTCAAAATCATTGCCCCAGATTGGGCAAATCGGGTTGACGGGATCAAGGAATCCGCCTATCTCGCGCTGATCTTATTCACGACCCTGCTCTTGCGGGGCACAACCCCGTATCACAGGATGCGCTGGCCACTCGGGTCAGTGATGTCCAAAGAAAAGGATAACGCTCATGTCGCGCCGTTGCGAACTGACTGGAAAAGGCCCAATGTCTGGCAACAATGTCAGCCACGCCAAGAACCGTACCCGCCGCCGCTTTTTGCCGAACCTGCAGGACGTGACTTTGAAGTCCGACGTGCTGGGCCGGACATTCAAGTTCAAAATCTCCAACGCTGCGCTGCGCACTGTTGACCACCGTGGTGGTCTGGACGCGTTCATGGCGAAAGCAAAGGAAGCAGAGCTTTCTTTGGACGCGTTGAAGGTCAAGAAAGAGATTGCCAAGGCGACTGCTGCTTAAGCACTTTCGACGGTATTAGAATTGATAAGATCCGGTTGCCCCGCGCAGCCGGATTTTTTCGTGTT
>CBDTYC010000170.1:0-6117 GCA_965364495.1 uncultured Yoonia sp.
ATTCTGTGAATGGTATTGCGCATTGATCCGGCAGTTGTCGCACATCTGGATCATCCGGATCGCTTCGGGATTTGCGAACATCGCGTGGTTCCCTGCCAGTTTCTCGGTGATCTTTTCGACGGTGGATTTGACGCCGAAAAGACTGCCGCAGTCGATGCAGGCGAACGGTTCTTCTTCGTTCAAAACCGACTGCGAAAGTGCGGCGTCCGTCAGATCCAGTTGCGGTTGCAGTGTAATTGCTTTTTCAGGACAGACATTTGCGCACAGACCGCATTGCAGACAGGCGTCTTCCTGAAAGCGCAGTTGTGGCAGGTCCTCGTTGTCGGCCAATGCTCCTGATGGGCAAAGCGAAACGCAGGCAAGGCATAGCGTGCAAGCATCCGTGTCAACGATGACTGCACCATAAGGTGCATTCTCTGGCAGCGGCAATGTGGACGCGTCTGGATTAAGAACCTTTGCCGACAGGCGCGCGACTTGTCTGCGGGTTCCCAAAGGCAAAATCGGGCTTTCAATCGCTGTCAGCGGGGGCTGGTCATAAAGATGATCTGCCAGCGCATCCGGATCGGCGATGTCCAGCAGGTTGATTTTTTCGGGTGCGATCGCATTGGCAAGTGCTGCTTGGGGCGCCAATGCGTCACGCTCTGTTTTGGGCGCCAAAAGGATGTCGACACGGGCAAAACCACTGGCAAGGGCGCCAACCATTTCAGCGTGACCAAAACCGGCCAGTGCTTCGACTTCCATCGGGATCACATGCGCGGGCAATCCGCGACCGTACCGTGCGCAAAGCCTGATCATCTCGGCGCCGTGATCGTCATGGACCAGCAAGACTGCGTCTTTTCCACCTGCGGCCCGATAGGTGCTGGCAAGCGTGTTGATCCGGCGGAAAACAAAGTCCGGGGATGGTGCATCATAGCTGATCGCGCCAGACGGGCAGACGGCTGAACAGGCGCCGCAACCTGCGCAGATCAAGGGATCAATGCTGACGTGTTCGCCTGCAGAAACAATCGCACCCGTTGGGCAGACATGCAGGCAATTCGAACAAGCCGGTTTTTCGGCGCGCGAATGTGCGCAAAGACTTGTTTCCATCCGGATATAAAACGGCTTTTCAAATGTACCAACAAGCTGACTTGCAGCAAAGATTACATCGGCCACAGCGCCTTGGCTCTTGGGGTCGGCGCGCAAGTATCCATCGCGTTTGTCAGGTGCCGGAAACAGGGCAGGGCCGCCCGTTAGATCAAGGATGATATCGCATGCGGACAGTGCGCCATCCTGTGGCTGCGTCATGGCAGGTATCCCGCGACCGCCAGTCATGCTTTGCTGGAAGGCATTGATGCGGACGTCGAACCTGCCAAGTGTCCCTGTTGCCTGATGCAGATTGCCGACAACGATGTCATAACCTTTGTGCGGGACAATCTCTGCGCCGGGACCAAGCAGCACAGTGACCGTCAAGACGTCTGCAAGCTTTTCAGCGGCTGCCAAGGCCACGTCGGTCGCGCCAACAATCAGGCAGGTCCCTTCGCTGACAATGTCAAACGACTTCTGACGGGGCGGCACTAGCGCCGCGTCGGCAATCAGTGCTGCGGCTTTTGGTGTTGTGCTGACGGCATCGTCCGTCCAGCCTGCGCGGTCGCGGATGTCAACGAAATCAGGCACCTCGGCGTCCAATTCCTCGGCGAGGGCCGCGAAGCGGTGTGCTTCTTGCTGGCAGGCAATGATTACATCGCCCGATGAGATCGCTTGTGCGGCTATGTCGATTTGGTCGGTGCATAGGCTTGAATGACATGTGCCACATGACAATCCGGTGGCTTTCTCCAAACCCGCCGCATCGACTTTCTGAGATCCGAGGCAGTCACAGACCATCAGTGTTTTCGACATGTTTATCCCTCATCAGCAAAAGCGTATATCGCAGGTCAGCTAGGCAGGAAAAGGCCGGACAGTAAACCCAAATTACCGCATGACTCTTCGCAAGTCCTGTTTGCAGATGCAGCAATTGAGGTGGTTTTCTATCTTATTTTCAGCGTCTTGTGCCGTGAATGCTAAGCCAGCAAGGCACTTCTGATCGCTGCGGCGCGGCATCACGCGAATTTTGCAAATTTGCAGAAATGTTTCTTTGCTTTTCAACGGACCTTGGGGCAATCTGAAGGCGATAGTACCGACAGAGGGAGCCTTTGCTTGCATTTTGAATACCCAGACGCTGAAACGCTGCAAGTCGGTGTTGTCGTTCGAAGGTCACCCGGTGTGACCCGCTGGGCTAAATTTGCTTGGAAGGCCACCGATGTTCTACCGGGCGCGCGGCCAGCAGATTGGAAAGTGCTTCGCGAAGAGGGCGATATCACAGAGTTCCATGCGGCAACCCTTCCTTTGACGCTCTATGTTTCGGATGCAGAAGCATATGCGCATGAACTACAGGCCCGCGTTCCATCCGTGTACATCGTTTTGCGACCATGCGATGCGAAGACCGATGTGCCATGGACTGTCGCACTGATCACAGCCTCGCCTTACGAGGCGCAGGATTATTGCGATTCTGCCGAAGAACAGGTTGAAAAGATCCCGATGCCAGACGGGCTTGGCGTGTGGATCACCGGTTTTGTCGAAAAGCATTACCAGGAAGAAGCCTTTGTAAAGCGCCGCCGCAACAAATCCCGCGTTGATCAAAGTCAGGATGGCATTGGCGATCCGCGCATCCGGCAGGTCAGTGATGTGTACCGCGCACCACGTCGCAAGGAGATTGTGAATTGAGCGCGCTTTTGTCATCTTGGTCCCGCCGTCGGGCAGCTGTAGCAGCCGAAGCCGAAAGCGAAGAACGTGCAGCGGTGGCAGCGACGCAGGCCGCAGAGCAAGAGGCGCTGGCCGAAAAGTCGGACGCGGAAATCCTGCAAGAGCTTGGACTGCCAGACCCTGACAGTCTGGCGATTGGCGATGATTTCAAGGCGTTCATGTCGAAGGCAGTTCCTGCACATCTGCGCAAACGCGCGTTGCGCAAGCTCTGGCGCAGCAATCCGGTTTTGGCCTGTGTTGACGGGCTGAACGACTATGACGACGATTATCTTGCGCAAAGTCTAGGGCAGGGGGCAATCAAGACGACATACCAGGTCGGCAAAGGCATGATGGCCCATTTGCTGGAAATGGAACGCGTCAAAGAAGCACAGAATAACGTGGCCGAGACCGATGCCGCGATCACCGAAACCCTGAATGAAGAAACGCCAGATGATGACCAGATTGTCGCAAGCGCAGACACTGTGCATGACGATGATGATCACATCGATGACCCCGTGACCATCGCACCGCGCCGCATGCAGTTCCAATTCGCAGGAGATACTGCATGAATGTTGCCGCTGTTCTTTCTGAAGTGTCTGACGAGGATCGGCTGCGCGCGGACCTTTATAACTATTTGGGCCTCATGCTGTCAGGACCGCCCGATCAAATCCTGCTAGAGCAATCCGCAGGGCTGTCGGGCGATGATACCGACCTTGGTCAGGCGATCAACGGGTTGGCGCGTGTCGCCAAAGTGTCGAAGCCCAAGGCTGTGCGGACAGAATTCAACGCGCTCTTTATCGGACTGGGCAGAGGCGAGCTTTTGCCGTTTGCCAGCTACTATCTGACAGGTTTCCTGAACGAAAAGCCGCTTGCCAACTTGCGCGCGACGATGGCCGACTTTGGCATGACCCGCGCTGATGACGTCTTTGAGCCCGAAGACAACATCGCCTCGTTGATGGAAATGATGGCAGGTATGATTGTCGGGCGCTTTGGACGGGTTGCAAGCCTTGCCGAACAACAGTCCTTTTTCAACGCACACATCGGGACATGGGCGTCGCACTATTTCAGCGACCTTCAGGGGGCTAAATCATCGGTCCTTTATGCGTCGATTGGTGCTGTCGGGCTGGCGTTTATGGATATTGAAAAAGAAGCATTTCGCATGACTGCAGGCTGACGGGCCTGCACGGAAATCGGTGGGGATGCCCGCCAAACAAAGGAAGAGGAGACATCCTATGACCGATAAAAAAGAGGGCGCAAGCCGCCGCGACTTTTTGAAAATGGCCGGAACAGCCGCACCTGCCGCGGTTGCAATCGCTGCAGGAAGTGCAACGCAAGCTGCCGCAGAGCCTGCCGACCTATCGTCGCAGACGATGCAGGATACCGCACATACGCGCGCCTATCTGGAAAGCACGCGGTTCTAGGCAAATGTCACGGCCCCTGTCATGGCCGAGGAGGATCATGACACCACGGCCCACAGATGATCGTCCGGCATGACCGGATAAGGGAGGAAGAAGATGCTGAGGAAAAAGACCAACGGGTACACACGCCGGTCCGGTCGTTCGCCGATAATGGTGAACAAAGGGTCCAACGGGATTGATCGTCGCGGATTTCTGCGCGCATCAGGCCTTGCGATCGGTGGCTTGACTGCAATTGCTGCAACAGGTGGCACCGTCACCCAAGCGACAGCCCAAACCGCCGCGACCCGCGCGGTTGAAACCATCAAATCAGTCTGCACGCACTGCTCGGTTGGCTGCACGGTTATTGCCGAAGTCGATAATGGTGTCTGGACCGGACAGGAACCAGGCTGGGACAGCCCGTTCAACTTGGGTGCGCATTGCGCCAAGGGCTCTGCGGTGCGCGAACATGCGCACGGCGAACGCCGCCTGAAGTACCCGATGAAAAAAGAGAACGGCGAATGGGTGCGCATCAGCTGGGAGACCGCGATCAACGAGATCGGCGACGGCATGATGAAGATCCGCGACGAAAGCGGTCCGGATTCGGTCTATTGGCTCGGCTCTGCCAAGCACAACAACGAGCAAGCCTACCTGTTCCGCAAATTTGCCGCGTATTGGGGTACCAACAACGTTGATCACCAAGCGCGGATTTGCCACTCGACGACTGTGGCCGGTGTGGCAAACACATGGGGCTACGGCGCCATGACCAACAGCTACAATGATATTCATAATTCCAAGGCGATTTTTCTGATCGGTGGTAACCCGGCCGAGGCACACCCTGTGTCATTGCTGCATATGCTAAAAGCAAAAGAGCAAAACAACGCGCCGCTGATTGTTTGCGATCCACGTTTCACACGGACCGCGGCCCATGCTGACGAATATGTCCGCTTCCGGCCCGGCAGTGATGTCGCACTGGTTTGGGGCATCTTGTGGCATATCTTTGAAAACGGTTGGGAAGATCAGGAATTCATCCGCACCCGCGTCTGGGGCATGGATCAGATCAAGACCGAAGTCGCCCGCTGGACACCCGAGGAGGTCGAGCGCGTGACCGGCACACCCGGCAGCCAGCTAGAGCGTGTTGCGCGCACACTTGCCAACAACCGCCCCGGTACTGTGATCTGGTGCATGGGTGGCACACAGCACACCAACGGCAACAACAATACCCGCGCGTACTGCATTTTGCAGCTTGCTTTGGGTAACATGGGTACTGCCGGTGGTGGTACCAACATCTTCCGCGGCCACGACAACGTACAGGGTGCGACTGACCTTGGTGTTCTGGCCGATACGCTGCCGGGCTACTATGGCTTGGCGCCGGGTGCGTGGGCACATTGGGCGCGTGTCTGGGAAGAAGACCTTGACTGGCTCACCAGCCGGTTCTCGGATGCATCGTTCGGTGACACCCCGATGATGAACCTGACCGGTATTCCTGTCAGCCGCTGGATTGACGGTGTGTTGGAAGACGCTGAAAACATTGACCAGCCCGACGTAACGCGGGCAATGGCCCTTTGGGGCCATGCGCCAAACAGCCAAACCCGCCAGAAAGAAATGAAGACAGCGATGGAGAAGCTCGACATGCTTGTCGTCGTTGATCCTTATCCGACTGTGTCTGCGGTGCTTCAGGATCGCACAGACGGCGTTTATCTGTTGCCCGCCTGTACCCAGTTCGAAACGCGCGGTTCTGTGACCGCATCGAACCGGTCATTGCAGTGGCGCGACAAGGTGGTCGAGCCTTTGTTTGAATCGCTTCCTGATCACACGATCATGGCGATGTTCGCCGAAAAGTTCGGCTTCCACGACAAAATCTTCCGCAATATTGCTATCGATGAAGGCGGAGAGCCGAACATCGAAGATATCACCCGCGAATTCAACCGCGGCATGTGGACGATCGGCTATACCGGTCAAAGTC
>CBDTYC010000171.1:0-6084 GCA_965364495.1 uncultured Yoonia sp.
GGCGTTGGTGCTGGACGACATGACCCACGCGCAGGCGGGCGAAGTGCTGGGTGTCTCGGAGGGGACGATCAGTTGGCGCATGTCCGAAGCAAAGAAAGCGTTGCGCGCCATCCAGAAACACGAGGGTGAGCTATGATTGATGACCTCGACCACATGAAATCTTTGATGGATGTCGCGACTCCAAAGCCTGATGCGACGCGGCGGGCCGCGAATATGGCGCTGGCCCAAAGCCGCTTTTCAGCACTTCAGCAGGTGCAAATCGCGACGGGCGGCGGGCTTTGGCATCGCATCGCCACTTGGCTGCAAAGCGGGCTAGGCAAGGGTGCGGTCACCGCATCTGTTGCGGTAATCGCGGCGGGTTTGTTTTTGGGCACACCGCCAGTGCCCGCGCAACTGGATGCGCCTGCGACTGTTGCTTCAAAAGCAGACAGAAATGCACACGAAAGCGTGGTTGCTGAATTTGCAGCACCCGCCGGATTGATCGCGGCGGATGCTGCCCCTGTCGCAAGTCGCGCAACTGCCGCCCGCGAACAAAGCTTGCCATCTTCAAACTCCTACGAAGCCATACGCGCGGCCGTTTCACAGGGGGTTCTTCCTGCGAAAGGTGACGTGCGCATTGACGAAATGATCAACGCGTTCACCTATGATTTTGCTATGATCTCCACGGATGTGAACTTCGCCACTGCGATTGCCGGATTTGGGCAATTGCTGCATGATCCACAGGTTTTCGGCGCGGCGGGCTATGGCCCTGTCATCGCGCTGGCGCAAGCGAACCTTGGCCCTGATGTTTCCGGCCAGCGCGCCGAGGCCGTCCGGATAATGCAGCAAGCCAGCGATTTATCCCGATAACCGCCCGTATCAACACGGGGCGCGGATACATCCTAGCCCAATTGCGCGCGCGCAGTGGGCAGGATCACGCGTTCGATCAGGGTCTTAAGGTCACCGAAATAGCCGCCGCTGCGGGCAGGCCGCGTGGGGTCGGATGTCAAAGCCAAAGTCATCTCGACCGAGGGCGCAACGCAGATAATCTGCCCGCCATAACCCCGCGCCAGTGCATAAGGCACATCAGCCGCCGCACCCAAAAACCAGCCATATCCATAGTCCAGACCCGAAAACGCCGACCGTGTGCGTGCTTGGAACGACCGACGTACCCAATCAGAACTGAGAACCTGCGCGCCGCCAAACGCGCCGTTCTGGCGATACATTTCACCAAAGCGCACCATGCCATCCAAGGTCAGGGACATCTCGTTTCCACCCAGATATCTACCCTGAGGATCACGGGTCCAACTCGGGATGTCTATGCCCAAGGGATCACCGATCCGCGTTCGCGCCAAAGCCCGCAAGGACTGGCCCGACACTTCTGACAAGACCGCGCCGAGCACATGAAACGACCCCGTTGAATACAGCATCCGCTCGCCCGGCTCTGCCACGAACTCTCTGGCCAGCGCGTTCGCGACCCAGTCACTGCTGCTGACCCAGCCACCATAGTTCGCGCCCGAAGTCCGCTCCAGCCCCGCTTGCATTGTGACAAGATCCGCAATGGTGATTTCAGCCACACGCGTATCGGCCGCACGCGGGATCAATTGGGGCGCCACATCACCCAGTCGGGCATCAAGCGACGCAATCTCGTTGCGATCAAGCGCCGCACCCGTCAGCGCGGCCACGATCGACTTTGACACGGATTTGATCGGTACGGCCCGCCCGAATGCAGGGCCGCGAAATACCTCTGACACCACGTCGCGCCCAGTCATCCGGATGATAAGGCCGTGGCATTGATCAAGCGCACGTGCGCGATCTTTCACATCTGACCAAGCATCCGCCTGAGCAACCGCAGGTGTCGCAAGTACCGCCCCACTGCCCGCCAAAAAGCTGCGCCTGTCCATAGCTTTTGTCCCCTGTTTATTTCCATGAACAAGGTTAAGTCACCACAGACGATTGGCCAGTGACAATTCCGTGTGACCCTAGACCTTGGCGGCCCATCCAATGCCGGCGGCCGTCGTGGTGCGCGGTTTATATTCACCCGCGACCCAACCCGCATAGCCTTGCGCATCAAGGGCTGCAAAGAAGGCAGGATAGTCAATCTGCCCTTTGTCCGGCTCTGACCGGTGCGGCATCTGGGCGACCTGAACATGTGCCGTGATATCCCGCATCCTGTCCCATGTGCCCAGCACGTCACCTGTAATCTTGGCGGCATGAAACGTGTCAAACTGAAGCCGCAGATTTGGCGCGTCAATCAACGTGACAATCTCGCGCCCCAAATCAAAATCATTCAGGAAATAGCCCGGGATCGTATCGTTGTTGATCGGCTCAATGGTAAGGCTTTGATCCGGCGCTTCTGCCGCAGCCCAGCGCAGGTTTTCGATGAAAACGCTTTTGGCGGCCGGCCCTGCCGCGACACCGGACATGATATGAAGATGCTGCGCACCCAGTGTTTGCGCATACCGCAACGCGCGTTTGAAATCCGTGCGAAAGCGCGCCTCGACACCCGGCACGGCGGCAAAACCCTGATCACCACCTGTGTAGTTCGGCGGAGGACAGTTGATAAGCGCCATATGCAAATTGTGCTTGGCCAGCTCCTTGACGATATCTTGGGCATTTACGTCATAGGGCGACAACACCTCAACTGCGTCAAAACCTGCCTCTTTGGCGGCCTCAAAGCGTTCTAGAAACGGCAACTCGGTAAAAAGCCAAGTCAGGTTGGCGCAGAATTTGGGCATGGGAAACTCCGGAAACGGCGTATGATTGATAGAGGAAGGACCGACCTATTCCAATTCGGCAGATGGAATAATCGGAAAGAAAACGCCCTGCGAGCGGACACCAAACCACTGCACGCCATCAATTGCAGCATGTTCGCTGATCTCGACCAGCCGGTAAAACGATTTGCGGTCAATCAGGGCTTCAAGGTTTGTTCGGACCAGCACATAGGGCGACGGCTCGCCGGTTTGAGTGTCGCGGACAACGCGGATCGGATGATCGGGACCCGCAATCATGCGATCACCGACATTTGTTTCAAATTCCAGCCCGTCACCACGTTGATTGAAATCCACCGCAACAAATGGCGCGTCGTCCACGGTAATGCCGACCTTTTCAACAGGTGTAACCAGAACATAGTCATCACCGTCACGGCGCAGAATTGTCGAAAACAGCTTGACCAGTTCGGGTCTACCAATCGGCGTTCCCATGTAAAACCACGTTCCATCCCGTGCAATGCGCATATCGATGTCACCGCAATGGGGCGGATTCCACAAATGCACCGGCGGCAGGCCGCCTTTTTGGGCAGCACGCGCGCTTTCGGCGAGGCTTTGAGCGGACGGAGTCACAATCTTTTGTGTGGTCATTGTTTTTGCCATTGGGTGAGATGGTATTATCTGTTCGTATACAGACTATAGCTCATGCGGAGGAATGTCATGGCCAACGATGCCGATCTTGTCGCCCAAATTGAAACCTTGGGTGCAAAACTGGGCGAAGCCCGCACCAGTATCGCGGCCCGTTTTATCGGACAGCCCCGCGTTGTCGACCTTACCCTGACCGCACTGATCTGCGGCGGGCATGCTTTGCTGGTTGGCCTACCGGGGCTTGGAAAAACACGCCTTGTTGACACACTCTCAACGGTGATGGGTCTGGACGGCAACCGCATACAGTTCACGCCAGACCTGATGCCGGCGGATATTCTGGGGTCGGAAGTGCTTGAAACCACTGACGACGGAAAACGCAATTTCCGCTTCATCGAAGGCCCGATTTTTTGCCAACTCCTGATGGCAGACGAGATCAACCGCGCGTCCCCGCGCACGCAATCGGCGCTTTTGCAGGCGATGCAGGAAAAAGAAGTGACCATTGCAGGCGCGCACCGTGCCCTTGGTGAGCCGTTCCACGTGCTGGCCACGCAAAACCCCATCGAGCAAGAAGGCACCTACCCGCTGCCGGAGGCCCAGCTCGATCGCTTTCTGGTCCAGATCGATGTCCCATACCCGGATCGCAGCACCGAAAAAGACATCCTGATCGCCACAACAGGTGCCAGCGAGGCCCGGTCAAATCAGGTTTTCACCGCCCAAGACCTGCTGGACGCCCAAAACCTGTTACGTCGGATGCCCGTCGGTGACAACATCGTCGAGATGATCCTTGATCTGGTCCGTGCCTGCCGCCCCGACGACGAAAACGCCCCCGATCCGGTGCGCCAAAACGTAAGCTGGGGGCCCGGCCCGCGTGCTGCACAGGCGCTGATGCTCACCGTTCGCGCGCAGGCGCTGCTCGAAGGGCGCCTGGCCCCATCAGCCGAAGACGTCCGCGCGATGGCAGTACCGGTGCTTGAACATCGCATGGCCCTTTCCTTTGCGGCGCGCGCACGTGGCGAAAGCATCCACCACGTGATCAACACGGTCGCCGAACAGATCACCAAGGTCGCGGCGGCGGCATGACCGAACCGCTCGCCCTGCGATCAAAGGCAGAAGCACTTGCCGCACCTTTGCCACCTCTACTGGCAGAGGCAGAGCATTTGGCGACCACTGTCTTGCTGGGCGAACACGGGCGCAGACGCGCGGGGACAGGTGATACGTTCTGGCAATACCGCCCTGCCCAGCCATATGACGCAGCCCGCAGCATTGACTGGCGGCGGTCGGCGCGATCCGATGCAAATTTCGTGCAGGACAAGGAATGGCAAATCGCGCAATCGATCATTCTCTGGGTCGATCAGGCGGCATCGATGGCATTTGCATCGGACGACAATCTGCCAAGCAAGGCCCAGCGCGCACGTACCTTGGGCCTCGCCTGTGCTATTTTGCTGATCCGTGGCGGCGAAAGGGTCGGTCTTTCAGGGCTGCGCCTTCCACCGCGACGGGGCGAGGCACAATTGATGCAAATGGCGCAGTTACTATCGCAGGACGACGATATCGACTATGGATCACCCCAGTCGCAAGGCATGCTGCCGCATTCGCGCGCGCTGTTCATCAGCGACTTTCTGGGTGATCTCGAACCGATCGAAGACGCCCTGCTACGTGCAGCCGATCGCGGCGTCGGCGGTGCCTTGTTGCAGGTTCTTGATCCGCAAGAGGAAACATTTCCATTCGACGGTCGCACAGTCTTCGAAAGCATGACAGGCGGCTTGCGCCATGAAACGCTCAAGGCAAGTGACCTCAGATCCCGCTATCTTGAACGGCTGGCGGAGCGCAAGGACCGCCTGCAGCACCTTGCACGTGTCACCGGTTGGCAGTTCCAGACGCACCACACCGGCCAAAGCGCCTCGCACGCGCTCTTATGGCTGTATAACGCGCTAGAGCGGCGCAGATGACCTATATATCCCCGCCTCGCTTTGTTCCAAATACTCGCAAGGGCGACGCCTGATGTGGTCGCTAGGTCCCATAGGCTTTACTGCACCATGGCTGTTGCTTGGATTGGTCGCATTGCCGATCTTGTGGATACTGTTGCGCGCCGTCCCACCCGCACCGATCCGGCGCCGGTTTCCGGGCGTGGCGCTCCTGTTGGGGCTCAAAGACGATGAAAGCCAAACAGACCGCACCCCGTGGTGGTTGCTGTTGCTGCGTACTTTGGCCGTGGCGTCAGCGATTGTCGGGTTTGCCGGCCCCGTGCTGAACCCGCAAAACACGCGCGACGGGTCGGGCGATCTTGTGATTGTTCTTGATGGCACTTGGGCAGGGGCGGCAAACTGGCAATCACGTATCGACCGTGTCGACACGTTGCTGACCGAGGCTACATTGGCGGACCGCCGGACAGCAGTGGTCAATCTCACTGACCTACCGGTTGGCGATCTGCCATTTGCCGCACCGAACGACTGGCAGAACCGGCTTGCCAATCTGCAGCCAAAACCATGGCAACCAAAAGACCCCGACGGTTGGTTCGCTCAGTCAAATGGCACGTTCGAGACCTACTGGATTTCTGACGGTCTTGATTGGCAAGGCCGCACCGACCTTCTGGCAGCCCTCGAAGACCGTGGCACGGTGACCATTTTCCAAACCCCGCGCCAAACCTTCGGTTTGCGTCCTGCGCGCTTCGAAGGTGGCGAGGCTCTTGTCTCTGCGGTCAGGTCTCCTGTCGGCAACCCCTTTGAGACGACAATCACCGCCGTTGGCC
>CBDTYC010000172.1:0-6032 GCA_965364495.1 uncultured Yoonia sp.
CAAAGTTTACCAAAGCACGTGTCGGCGACCAATACGCCAAACGTTGGGCAAGCCATGTCCCGATGTAAGAACGGGCGGCGGGCCGGCCCGTCCGCGTCCGCCCAGCCTATGAATCCCAAAAGGCAAGGGGCGCTGTCTTTGGCTTGAACTACGGGTGGGAGCATCCGCTCTGGTTTGCCGACAAGCCGGAAACGCAAGATACCAACGGATTTACCCGCCAAAACTGGTTCGAACCCGTCGGGGCCGAGGCCAGGATGTTGCGTCAAACCGCTGGTATTATTGATATTTCCAACTTTGCGAAATACTTCGTCACAGGACCTGATGCGGCTGATTGGCTGAATGCGGTCTTTGCAAACAACATGCCAAAGGCAATCGGCCGATCCTGCCTGACACCCTTGATCGGCGTAAACGGCGGGATCGCTGGTGATTTTACGGTCACGCGGCTGGACGAAGACGTGTTCTTGATTATCGGCGGGGGCATGTCAGAGCGTTATCACCAGCGGTTCTGGAAAGAAGTGCCCATGCCGACGGGAACCAGCTTTGAAAGCCGGACTGATACAATGTGCGGGTTCAACGTCGCAGGCCCGCAGTCACGCGCATTGCTGGCGCGTCTGACCAACGCCGATTTGAGCAATGAAAGCTTTCCTTTCATGCGTTCGCAACAGATCACCGTTGCTGGCATTGATGTCATCGCGCTGCGTGTATCGTTTACGGGCGATCTGGGTTGGGAATTGCATTGCGAGCAGGCCGATCAACTGGCGCTTTACGAAGCGTTGCTCGAAGCCGGAAAAGCTGTGGGCGCAGGCCCCGTTGGTTCACGTGCGTTGATGTCGCTGCGTGTTGAAAAGGGGTACGGCAGCTGGAGCCGCGAATACTCGCCAGAGTATTGGCCGCAGGAGGTAGGACTGGACCGGCTTATCAAGTTGGAAAAGGATTTCTTGAACAAAGAAAGCTACTTGAAGATCAAAGATAATCCACCGCGCGAGATGCTGTCGCTGATCGAGGTGCAAGAGGTCACAAACGCTGACGCAACAGGTGGTGAACCGATTTTCCTGCCCGATGGTACACCGGTGGGGCGTGTGACGTCCGGTACCTATGGGTATTCGGTCGAAAAATCGCTGGCGCTTGGTTATCTCAAAGGTGTTGCTGCCGGTACCGCGGTCGATGTGATGATTTTGGGCAAGCCGCACCGCGGCATCGTCTTGGCTGAGCCGCCTTTTGACGCCAAAGGCGCGCGCCTGCGGGCCTAGTGAAAGGGGGCGTAAGTCCGCCCCCTGGTACACCTAAGGAATGATACGTGTGTATTTCGTGCCTTCAAGCGTCGCGCCAAGCCGCAGTCCTGTTTGACCAAAAACAACCGCAATAACGGGTGACAGTGACGTGGTCGTCTCGGCGCGCAGCATGTCGCTGCGTGAACTGAAGGCATACTCGATATCGGCTCCGGCAGCCCAACCTTGTGACCGGCGGAACTCTGACAATGCTTCGGGGGTCATGAAGAACAGCACGTGACTGAATTGTTGCGCGCCGATCTGTAGGCCGGCACTGCCCGAAGCCGCCGCATAATAATCGACCGTTGACGGCCCGACACGCAGTGCGCCGCGTCCGAATGAACCACCAAGACCTAGCCCGACTTCGGTAACGACCGGCATGACCAACAGGCCATTTGCCCGCGCTGCCAGATCACGTGTCCCGGGATAGGCCGTGTACATTGCATTCAATGTACTATCGACCCGCGCATCAATCGTAGCGGCACCCGCACCACCGATACCATTGCCGCAAGCGGCCAATGTTGTTGCCGCCACCGCGCCTAACGCAAAACTGCGCCGAGAGAAATCGCTCATATTTTTGTCCGCCTATATGCCTGTTTCATGGCGTTTACCGCCTTTTATGGCGCAACTATACGCAAATGGTGCAAAGCTGTCACCTGCAAGGTGGTTCAAAGCGGCGGCTTTCGCCTATTTCTGCAAAAGTCTGGCCGCCGCTGGTGCGAAATAGGTCAATATCCCGTCGCATCCAGCGCGTTTGAACGCCAGCAAGCTTTCCAACATCACCTGTTCACCGTCCAGCCAGCCGTTCTGAGCCGCCGCCTGCAACATCGCGTATTCACCGCTGACCTGATAGGCGTAGGTCGGCACACCGAATGTGTCTTTGACGCGGCGACAGATGTCGAGATAGGGCATACCCGGTTTGACCATGATCATGTCCGCGCCCTCGCGGAGATCACGTTCAACAAGGCGCAGCGCCTCGTCACTGTTGCCGGGATCCATTTGATAGGTCTTTTTATCCCCCGTCAGCGCAGAGGACGCGCCAACCGCATCCCGAAACGGGCCATAGAATGCAGACGCGTATTTCGCCGTATAACTAAGGATCGCGACGTTCTGGTGGCCTTCTGACTCGAGTGCGCTGCGGATCGCACCGATACGCCCGTCCATCATATCAGAGGGGCCAAGGATGTCGGCCCCAGCCTCGGCCTGCGCGATTGCCATCTTGACCAAGGCATCAACCGTCCTGTCATTCACGATCTGCCCGTCTTCAACAAATCCGTCATGGCCGTTGATATTATAGGGATCCAGCGCAATATCGGTCATCACTGCGATCTCGGGGGCGACATCCTTGATTGCGCGAATGGCCTGATTGGTCAGATTGTTCGGGTCCCATGCCATTGCGCAGTCTTCGGTGCGTGCCGCCATGCTGGTGTATGGAAAAATGCAGATCGCCGGAATTCCAAGGCTTTGCGCCTCAGCGGCGGCCTTTGCGACACGGTCAACCGTGCGCCGCATGACCCCGGGCATGGATGCCACAGGGGTTTCCTCATCCTTGCCATCCATAACAAAGACCGGCCAGATCAGATCGTCCGTCGTGAGCGAGTGCTGACGTGCAAGCGCGCGCAACGCTGGAGTGCGGCGCATCCGGCGCAATCGGGTCGCAGGATAGGGGGCAAGGGTCGGTTTCATAAAGGGTGGCCTTTTGCTGGATTTATCTTTCGTCGCATGGTTTTTGTCCTATCACAAGTCTGGGCAAGCCCGTACAGCGCCGCTAGTCTGACACCACAAAAGCAATGCAACACGGAAAGAAACGCACTTGGACTGGACCGATACAATCGCTCGCGTGATCGAGTTCAGTACCTTCGCGAGTATCTGGTTCTGGCTTGCCGTTATCGTTTCTTGGGCTGTTGCCTGCCACTGGCTGATCGGCGTGCCATTCGACCTTTTGTTTCGGGCCCGCAAATCTGCACCGCAAGACATCGCGGATCTTGAGGCAATCGTGGACGTCAATGTGCGCCGGTTTACGGGTTTGACGGATATGGCGGGCCCTTGGCTATTGGGGTTTGCCACGTTCGTGCTAACGGGTCTTTGCATGTCCGGATTCTATTATGGCTTTGAGTTGGCCCAAGGGCTGTTCGTTCTGGGCGCACCGCTGAGCGTGATCGTCGGTCTAAATATCCGGATGGCATATATGCTGCGGGCTGAACCGGTGCGGGGGCGTGATCTTGTTGACCGTTTGTTCAAGCTACGGCTCTGGAGTCAGGTCATCGGGATGATCGCCATATTCGTAACGGCCGTTTACGGGATGTACTTCAATCTTCAGACGTTGTTTGCGCTGTAAAAGGTTGACACTGGCGGCGCGGGGGGTAGGTCAACTTCCATGTCCAATCCCAAACACATCACCGTTAGTGGCGCCCCCGAAGGGTATGACGCGCAACTGATCCTCGCAGAGCTTTCAAAAGGCGCACCCGTTGTTCATGTCGCCCGCGATGACAAGCGGCTAGCGGCGATGCAAGCCGCACTTGCATTCTTTGCGCCAGACGTACCGGTTTTTGTCTTTCCTGCATGGGATTGTCTGCCCTATGACCGCGTGTCGCCCAATACCGATATTTCGGCAGCGCGCATGGCGACGCTGGCCGGGTTGGTGCATGGCATGCCAGCCAATTTCGTTCTGCTGACGTCGCTTTCTGCTGCAACCCAGCGGGTGCCTGCCCGCAAACTACTGCGTGAGGCTGCCTTCAAGGCCATCGTTGGCAACCGTTTGGACGAAGAAGCCTTGCGTCATTTCCTTGTGCGTATGGGCTTTACCCAAAGCCCGACAGTGATGGAGCCGGGTGATTATGCAGTGCGCGGCGGCATCATTGATATTTATCCGCCCGGTCAATCGGGGCCCGTGCGTCTGGACCTTTTCGGCGATGTGCTGGACGGCGCCCGCCGTTTCGACCCCGCAACGCAACGCACAACCGAGAAACTGAAAGAAGTCGAACTTGCCCCTGTGTCCGAAGTGATTTTGGACGAAGCGGCGATCACGCGGTTCCGCCAAAGCTATCGGATCGAATTCGGGGCCGCAGGGACCGACGATCCGCTGTATGAAGCCGTCTCGGCAGGACGCAAGCACGCCGGTATCGAACATTGGCTGGGGTTCTTTCAGGACGATCTGGAAACGCTGTTTGACTACCTGCCCAATGCGACGTTGACCTTGGACGATCAATGCACACCAATGCGTATCGCACGATGGGACAGCATCGCCGATCAATACGGCACGCGGATGCACGCACTGACCCAAAAGGGCCGGATGGACAGTGTCTATAAACCTGCACCTCCTGAACTTTTGTACCTCAATGATGCGGCTTGGGAAAAAGCCATTGCTGCGCGCCGCGTCATGCAACTGTCGCCGCTAAAACAAGCGACCGGCATGGGTGTCATTGATGCAGGCGGCAAAATCGGGCGGAATTTTTCGCCCGAACGACAGCAAGAACAGATTAACCTTTTCAGTGCCTTGGCGGACCATGCGAAAGCCAAAATGGCCATCGGACCTGTGATCATCGCGTCCTATTCCGAAGGTGCGCGCGAACGCCTTGAAGGGTTGATCGCGGACGAAGGGATCACGGAAACGATCCTTGTCAAAGATTTCTCGCGTGTCGGGAAATCTGGTGTGCATCTGGCTGTCTGGCCGCTCGATCACGGATTTGAAGCGCCCGGACTAACCGTGATTTCCGAACAGGACGTGCTTGGTGACAGGCTGATCCGCCAGACCAAACGCAAACGCAAGGCCGAGAACTTTCTTTCAGAAGCCAACAGCCTCAGCACAGGTGATTTGGTGGTACATGTTGACCACGGCGTTGGGCGTTATCTAGGTATGGAAGTTGTTACCGCGCTCGGCGCTGCGCACGAGTGCCTTTTGCTGGAATACGCCGAGAATTCAAAGCTTTACCTTCCGGTCGAGAATATCGAACTTTTGTCTAAATACGGTCATGACACGGGCCTTCTGGACAAGCTAGGCGGCGGTGCATGGCAGGCCAAGAAGGCCAAGCTCAAGGAGCGTATACGCCAGATCGCAGAGCGCCTGATCCGTGTCGCCGCAGAGCGTGAGTTGCGGACAGCACCCGCACTTGAGCGGCCGGACGGGCTTTGGGATCAATTCCTGGCGCGTTTTCCCTATGTGGAAACTGACGACCAGCTGACCGCAATCGAAGATGTCCTGAACGACCTTGCGTCTGGCCGCCCTATGGACCGTCTGATCTGTGGCGATGTGGGCTTTGGCAAAACCGAGGTCGCGATCCGCGCGGCCTTTGTCGCGGCACTCTCAGGCGTACAGGTCGCGATCATCGCGCCTACAACGTTGCTAGCGCGCCAGCACTACCAGAAAGCGATCAAGATCGACTCCGGTTACGCGCTTGCACACCTTAACCTCGGCATACTCTACGATATCTACTTTCAGGATCTCAAACTGGCGTTGGGGCACTACCAGAGATACCAGGCACTCATCGGCGAAGAGAATTCGGAGGTAGCCAGGTGGATCGTAGATATCGAACGCCAACTGAAGAGCAGCAATTCGAGTTCAAAGGGATAGAAAATGAGAAAACTTTCGCTACACTTACTACTTATTTCTGCTATTTCATGTATTGCAAACGTGAATGCGCAGGAAAGGCTGCAAATGGAAGGCACCGAGATCACCGGCAACAAGGAATTACCGAGGGTTTTGTACATAGTTCCATGGAAATCGGTCGAGCGATTCGATATAAAGTCGCCACCGATCACCAGCAT
>CBDTYC010000173.1:0-5966 GCA_965364495.1 uncultured Yoonia sp.
TTGGCGCGCAGCGAGCGATCGCAGACATCAATGCAGCCGGTGGCGTTCTAGGTGAGCAGATTAACGCCATTATGGTTGATGACAGCTGCAATGGCGATCAAGCATTGGCCGCAGCCCAGCAATTGGTTTCAGCCAACGTTGTGTTTGTTAATGGCCACATCTGTTCGGGCACCTCAATCGCTGCAAGCGCCATCTATCAGGAGGCGAGGATCGTGATGATGTCGCCGGCTTCTACTAACCCACGCGTGACTGATGAAGGTGGCCCAAATGTATTTCGGGTGATCGGACGCGACGACGACCAGGCAATTGTTGCTGCCGACTTAATCGTTTCTGATTTTGCAGGACAAAAGTTAGCGATTGTTGCTGGAACCAACCCTTACGGAACCGAGCTTGCGCAAGGTCTGACAAGCGAGTTGGCCATCCGTGGGACGACGCCTGATCTCTCCATTGCTTTTGAGACAGCATCGAACAGCTATGAAGAGATCATTGATCAGATGGTTGCAGCAGAAATTACTGTTGCCTATCTCGTCAGCAACAGCCCATCTGATATGGGATTGATTGCACTGCAAGCCCGTGAGGCAATCCCTGACATCCAATTTGTCTCTGCCGACGCATTGTCTGGCGATGACTTCTTATTGATCTCGGGCGACGCGGGTGTCGGCACATTGTTTACTTTTGGTCCTGACCCACGCAATTTGGCGTCAGCCGCTGTCGTAACAGAAGCAATCCGCGAAGAAGAGTTCTACGAGCCAGGTGGCTACACACTCTATAGCTATGCGGTCATCGAAGCATGGGCCCAGGCAGCTGAAATCGCAGGATCTTTTGATCAACGCGGTATCATCATTGCACTTCAGTCGAACGAATTTGACACCGTGATCGGACGCATCGGCTTTAACGAAAAGGGCGACGTAACCGGTGTCGATAACTTTGTTATCTACGAATATGGCTTCGAAACCTACGCGCAGCGCCCATGATCCCGCTGTTCGGAGAATAGACATGGCGTCGCGCCCAATCTCTTTTCTGCGAAGTGTCCGAGGACGCCTAATCATGGCGTTCATCGGCATAAGCATGCTGTCGCTTGTTGCCGGCGGAGCAGGTTTGTATTCGTTGAACCAAGTGAACGGTGCACTGAGCCGCATCGCGGATGAACGGGTACCTCAGGCCCTTGCTCTGGTGGAAGTCTCACGTCAGGCAGAGCGGATTTTGAACGCCGCGCCTGCATTGCTTGTTGTCAGCTCCGAAGCATCAAGAGTTGAGGTGTCAGAAAATATCCGTGCTGAAGTTGAAGTCCTGCGGGCGAACTTGTCCGCCGCCGAAACTGGTGCGGACCTCGATGCACAATCACAAGGCAGCGTTGCGGGCTTGGGCGAACGGCTCGACAGTAATTTACTTGAGCTTGATGCGCTTGTTGCTGAGCGTATACTGGTCACCGCGTCGCGCGAAGAACTATCACGCAAGCTTAGGACGGTGAATAACGGTGCTTTGCGCCTTATTGGCCCCGCAGAACGCCAGTTGGGCGCACAGATATCATCTTGGAATAGAACCGGTGCCGCAGAAGCAGACACCTTGGATGCAGAGCAGGGTGAGATCGCAAAAACGATCATCGAAATCTTACCGCAACGCGAACTTGCCACGACAATTTCGAGTGTTGGTTCGGCGTTGTCCAATATCGCGATCTCCGAAACGATTGAAGAGATCGACGTTTTGACATTTGGCCTGAACACATCGCTTGAAGAACTACGTGCTGCAAATGACACGATGCCAAGGCAGCTCAAAAGCCGATTGGCACGCCTCATCGGCGCATTCGTAGAATTGTCCGAAGGTGAAGATGGTGTGCCTGAGACACGCAAGAAGGAGCTGTTCAACATCATCTCAGGTGAAGAGTTGTTGCAAGCCAACGCGGCTTTGTCCAAGCTTCTAAGCAATCGGATCGACTTTCTTGTCACAAACGCCAAGGGCGAAATTGCAGTCGCGCGGGAAACCGCAACCGACATCCAAAACCTCAGCTTTAACATTCTTGTGGCCGTTGGCGCGCTCAGCCTCGTAAGTTCAGTCCTGATTATTTGGCTCTATGTTGGACGCGTACTGATCCGACGTTTGACTGCATTGAGCACCAGCATGCTGTCGATTGCTGGCGGTGATCTTGAGGCGGAACTGCCTAAGCCCGGCACGGACGATGAAATTGGACGCATGGGCGAGGCTTTAATCGTGTTTCGCGATACCGCAGTGGAAGTCCAAAAGTCAAATCTGGAAGAAATGGAAACGGCCCGCCGCCGTCTGAATGATGCGATTGAAAACTCGTCCGAAGGCTTCGCGTTTTATGACCCTGACGGATACCTTGTTATCTGCAACTCGCGTTATTCTAACCTGTTGTTCCCGGACGGCGAATTTGACATTGAACCTGGTACAAAGTTTGAAACAGTGGCGCGCGAAAGCGCAAAAACCGGGCAAATTTCTGAGGCGATTGGCCGTGAAGAAGAGTGGGTGCGCGACCAACTGGCGTCACACGATAACCCTGGCGAGCCGCGTTTGCAGATGAACAACCAGGGTCAGTATATCCTGATCAGCGAACGGAAAACCGGCGACGGCGGAACGGTCGCGATCTACTCCGACATCACCGATTTGAAAGCCCGCGAAAGCGAATTGTCTGAAAAGTCGAACGCGCTAGAGCAATTGTCAAAGCAACTTGCAAAGTACCTATCGCCTCAAATCTACGACTCGATCTTTTCGGGCAAGCAAGAGGTCAAACTCGTCAGCCAACGTAAGCGTCTGACAGTGTTCTTCTCTGACCTTGTCGGGTTCACTGAAACGACCGAAAGACTTGAATCCGAAGATCTGACCCGTCTGCTAAATCAGTATCTGACTGAAATGTCGAACATCGCGATTGAGCATGGCGCGACAATCGACAAATTCATTGGCGACGCGATTGTTATCTTCTTCGGCGACCCTGAAACGCTGGGCGTGAAAGAAGACGCGACGCAATGCGTGAAGATGGCAATCGCAATGCGCAAGCGGATGAAAGAGCTTGAGAAGATGTGGCAGGACAGCGGTCTTGAAAAGCCGTTGCAGTGCCGTATCGGCATTAACACAGGTCTTTGTACCGTTGGTAACTTTGGCAGCGATGACCGCATGGATTATACCATCATTGGCGGTGGCGTGAACTTGGCCGCACGTCTTGAAAGCGCGTGCGCGCCGGTTGAGATCCTGATCTCATATGAGACTTATGCTCATGTTAAAGACTTGATCGACTGTGAGGAACGCGATCAGATCAGAGCAAAGGGCATTTCTGCGCCTGTGACGACTTTTCAAGTTGCTGACCTGTTTGAGAACATGGAGGCTGGAGTGCGTCCGATCCACGCAAGCCAGCCAAATTTCAGCCTCGATTTGAACATCACAAAACTTAGCCTTGAAGAGCAAACGGAAGTTTTGGATGTCTTGCGCGATGCGGCAGAGCGTATTGAGCAAGCCTCAACAAAATCAAATGCGGCGGTCTTTACCGCCGATCAAACGTAGTAGCTATTAATGTCGACCGTTGGGAAAAATGAATGAGTTCGAGTTCTGAAACGACCCCAACCAGCAATCTCTGGCAGTCATTCGTCACATCACTCTTCACGCCAAGTATTTTGTTTCGCAGCATGTCGGCAGCGGCAGTTCTGGCCGTTCTTAATGTCGCAACCGCGGTTTCGATCGGTACGCTTGTCTTTTCGGGCCCGCTTACCTCATTCGTATCTTTAGGCATCGGGCTTTTCCTTGTCGCGACTGCGGTCACGGGCTTCATGATACCCGCGACCAGCGGATACAAAGCGCTTATGGCGGGCCCGCGAGCCGGCCAGTCGCCGATCTTTGCCGCGATGGCGGCAACGATTGCACTCACCATGCAGGGGCAACCGACCGAGACGATAGCGGTGACTGTTGTTGCGGCAATCCTCGTGACAACGCTAATTGTCGGTACGTTTATGTTCACGATTGGTCTTGCCAAGATGGGCACTTTGGCGCGCTACATCCCTTTTCCGGTGATGGGCGGTTTCTTCGCGGGGCTTGGGTACCTGCTAACAAAAGGTGGCATAACTGTTGCAGCTGGTCCGCTTGTCGATACGACAAGTTTTGCAAGTTTTCTGTCGCCTGATGTGGTGATGCACCTAATTCCAGCTATTATTTTCGGTGTCGTGCTTTTCTTGATGGAACAGCGCATTAGTCATTGGCTGCTTGTGCCTACATTCCTAGCGGCAGCGATCGGCCTCTTTTATCTGATTTTGTTCGCAACAGGCACCTCCATTGAAATGGCGACCCAGCAAGGCTGGCTAACGGTCTTTGACGCCTCAACAACAACCTTTTTCCCTGTCGTGACACCTAACCAATTTCCCCTTGTTGACTGGAATGTCGTGGCACAACAGTCGGGCACGATTGTTGTATTGTGTATTCTCAGTGTAATTATGCTGCTGCTAGATATCTCAGGTGTCGAGATTATCATCAACCGTGACCTTGATCCGAACCGCGAACTACGGTCCGCCGGTCTTTCAAACATCATAGGTACCTTTGCTGCTAGCCCGCTTGGATTTGGCGCTGCCGCTGACACAGCGGTGGCTCACAAGCTGGGCGGCGATCGGTTTTTGATGATCGCCATATATACAGTGTTGATCGTCTCGGTGATCGTCGTTGGGCCAGCTCCCATTGCCTTTGTTCCATCGTCGATTGTTGGTGGCTTCTTGATCTACATCGGTCTGAGTTTTTTGATCGAGTGGGTTTGGAAAAAACGCCTGAAACTTCCGTTTGCAGATGTGCTAGTGATTTGCATCATTCTAGTGACGGTTGCGGTCTTTGGCATCCTTGAAGGCGTCGCAGTCGGTGTCGTCTTGGCTACCGTCCTATTTGTTCATAAATACAGCCAGCTCAGCGTTGTGAAATCCGCTATGGATGGTGCGGAGCACGTCAGCAACATTGACCGTCACAAGGATGATCAGGCCTACTTGGACAAACATGGTGAACTGGTTCAGCTATTTGTCCTGCAAGGCTTTCTGTTCTTTGGTTCTGCGAGCCGTCTGTTGGAAAAAATCAAGTTGGTTGTTGACGACGGTGACAAGGCAACCAAACGCTTCTTGGTTATTGATTTCACGCGCGTTGATGAAATGGATTCTTCTGCTGCCAACAGTTTTGCCAAACTGATGCAGATTTGCGTTCGGGAAAACATCGCCCTTTGCCTTGCTGGAAATCAGCCAGTGATAATCGAAAGGCTCGCAAGGCTCGGGGAAGAGTTGGAACTTCCCGAGGGTGTTTTGCAAATCTTCAACGATCTCGATGCCGCCGCTGGCTGGTGTGACGATCAACTACTGCTCAACTTCTTGGACGGTAACCCAACTGATCAGATAATGAATCCAGACGATCTGTTGAACGACTTGATTGATGATAAAGATGCAGTCGCGACAATATCAAAATACTTCGAACGGGTGACTGTCTCGTCCGGTGAAGTTCTTTTTGAGCAGGGCGAAACTGGCGATTCAATGTATTTGATTTTAGGTGGGTCAATCTCCATCGTCATCAACCTGCCCGGCGGTCAGTCTTTGACCGTTCGCACGATGCGTGCGGGATCGATCTTGGGCGAGATGGCCGTTTATACAGGGTCGCCACGTTCCGCCTCGGCCCATGCACGCCATGATTGTGTGTTGTATCGGTTGAGCGTTGATAGCTACGATAAGCTGGTTTCGGATTACCCTGTGGAGGCAGGTTTGTTTTCGTCATACATCGTGAGGCTCATGGCAGAGCGGCTAGGACGAGCGAATAGAGCGGTTCTCGCCTTAACGAGATAAGCCCGCAGGCAGCCATGAAAACACTTAAAACTCCGAAATCCACTGAGGCGCGAGGACTGGGCTCTTCGCGAAAGCACAGCCTTTGCTGACCGGACAACCTTTGCGATGCGCAACCAGACGGCCCCCTGCAGTGAGCTCAAAAAAATTCAGATTTCAGACAGA
>CBDTYC010000174.1:0-5929 GCA_965364495.1 uncultured Yoonia sp.
GATTGAAAGAACTGAGCCGGCACCGCCGTCAAAACGGCTCATCCAGAGCGTATCACCCCACAGAAGATGGTTCAGCGTACCAAAGATAGATCCGAAAAACGCCCCGCGGTCCTGCTTAAGATCGGCGGGTTTCATGTCGGCGATCATATCGCGCAAACCATTGTTCTGCCACGCATTATAGCGCGCCATTGTTTGGCAATACTGCGGTGTGATCAAGGCTTGGGACCTTTCCAGTCGATCGGGCATATCTCTGCTGATTTGCCGCCAAAGTCCCAGACGCGCCCATAGTCGCGCACCTTGGAGCGTGTGCCAGCAGCCGCGATGATATCTGGACCCATCCAGTACTTTGAATTGCTTACCATGACGGGCTGATCGGGGGTGGCCCCTTTCATCATCTCGATTTCGCCTTGGATCTTGCGCCCGATATAGATGCCGCGCTTGGTGCCTTCGCGAACGATCTCGACCTTTTCACGCTCTGCGCCGATAATCTCGGATACCAGCATGGTGAACAGGCCGGTTGTGCCGCCAGCCGCACCGCTGAAGATTTTCAGGATGCCGTTATAGGCTTTCTGGGTTGACCGTTCGTCCACATAGGCCGCGACGCGCCAGTTGCCTTCTGCCATGCGCCCCGGAATATCGACCAGCAAGCCGACGTTCAGACCCGACAGGTCTTCGCCTTCAAAATGGCCTTCATCAATGGCAATCGCCATCCATGCATGGCAGTGACCTTCTGTCGGCGGGTGCGCGCCAAGGCTGACAACGCAGGGGCAGAACACGGTGCAAGAACAGTTGAGAAAAAGCTCGCCTTTGATTGCCCAATTTGTCGGGTCCATCTTACGACGTAGCGGGTTGCTTTCAATCCGCTGGTCAATCCGCTGCGAGATTGGCAGCCGATCGGCAGGTGCACGTGTTTTCTCAGCCATCTGTCGTCCCTTTCCTAAATAAAGAATAAACCGATACCGGCGGCAATCAGCGCCACACCAACTGGTTTGATTACACGATGCCCGATATCGGGCAGCTTTTCAAAGATCATCAAAAGTGTCGCAAGGCCCATCCAAAGCAGGCTCATCACGCCGCCAACAAAACCGAGCGCCATAAAGCCCCAGCAACAACCAACACAAAAAGCCCCCAAGCCTAGCCCCATTTGCAAACCGCCACCAAAGCCGGTTTTCCAATGCCCAAGGAAATAGGTCATCGGCGCATGGCATACGCCATGGCAAACTTCTTTGACACGGCTGAACTGGAATGCGCCGACCACAATCAGCAAAAGCGCAGAAATCCACTTTGGCGCGATCCCGAGCATGTTGATGACGCCGCCATAAAGCAGCGCCAACTGGACGCCTGTGATCAAGGCCGCAAAGCCAACCCAGACGACAAAGTAGCCCAAGAGGACACCGGACCACCCTGCCCGCGTGCCATCAGCACTGATCATCAGCCGCTCGTAGGTTGTCAGCGTTGGAACAAGCGTCGGCAACATCATCGCCGCCATCATGATTGCCCACATCAAAAAGAGTGGACCAAAACGCGCCATCGGCATATCCATGGGCATGCGCGGGTCCATGTTGGCCATAGCTTGGGCCATCGGTCCTGGCCGTCCAACCAGATCAACGCCCATGTCCATCGCCATCATATACAGCATCCACCACGCCAGCAGAATTGCCCCGAAGAACGACAACCAAAGCGACGACCGGATCAAATTTGACAAGAACATCCTCCCGAACAAGCATTGTGTGCGACTCAATACTTGCGCAATCATATGTCAGACGTTTAATTGTCTGACAAATGAAAATTGATCCCAAAAGCCCTTCTGACCTTTCTGCCCAGATCGCCAAGGCGATCCGTGATGCAATCATGTCTGGCGCTTTGCCCGTCGATGAACGCCTGCCGTCAGAGGCAGAATTGGCCGAGCAATTCGCAGTGTCCCGTCCGACCGTGCGCGAGGCGCTCAAGCGGTTGGGCGCGCAATCCCTGATCCGGACACAGCGCGGTGCCACGGGTGGCGCCTTTGTGAACCGCCTGACATTCGAAGACGCCTACGGCCAGCAAATCACGACATCGACCTTGCTTTTGTCGATGAATGAGGTGAGTTTCGCGACCGCCTGCGAGGCACGCTATGCGCTGGAACGTGCCTGCGCACCGCTTTCTGCCCAACGCCGAACAGCCGACCATTTGGCCACCATGCGCGCAGAAGCGCACCGCCAATCACAACCGGGTTTAACGGACGAAGCCTTTTGCGCGTCTGACGTGGCTTTTCATCGGGCATTGGTGGATGCGGCGGGCAATCCGGTTTTGTCTTATCAACTGGCTGGTGCTGTTGAAGCGATGCAGCCGCTTATGAATATGATCACCTTCTCTGCACGTTCGCGTGAACGGATCATCGCCTTGCATTGCGCCATTGCCGACGCAATCGAAGCACATGACGCAGCTCGGGCCGATGCTTTGCTGGCAGATTTGGCATTGTACACCCAAGAACTGGCGCTGAATGTGATTGCGGATCGTGAAGCAGCACGCGCGCAAGGCTGATTGTCCCTTTCGGTCAAAGCGGATAATAGCTGGCAGCGAGAGATGACCGCGACAGGAGAATCCGATGAAAGCCGCAATCTTTGGTACGATGACCCTTGCTGTGGCGGCGGGCCTTGGACTTTATGTCTGGCAAACGACCAATGCGCAGCCCGATCCATGCGGCGCGACAACGGTGGCAGGCAGTGCGATTGGCGGCCCTTTCACACTTGTCTCTGAAACAGGCGAAACTGTCACGGACAAGGATGTTATCACAAAGCCAACGCTGGTCTATTTCGGTTACACCTTCTGCCCTGACGTCTGCCCACTGGATAGTGCGCGCAACGCTCAAGCCGCCTATATTCTGGAAGAACAAGGTATTGACCTTGGCACGATCTTTATTTCGATCGACCCGCCACGCGACACTGTCGAAGTCGTGCGCGACTATACCGACAACTTCCACGAAGACATGATTGGACTGACAGGCACCCCCGAGCAGGTCAAAGTCGCCTCGCAAGCCTACAAGACCTATTATAGTGCCCAAGATGATGATCCCGAGTTCTACCTCGTCGATCATTCAACACAGACCTATCTGATGTTTCCTGACACCGGCTTTGCCACGTTCTTTCGCCGCGACGATTCACCCGAACGGGTCGCAGAAATATCCGCCTGTTTCATAGAAGAATTGGGTTAACCTGGAAATTTTCTTGCGCAAGTTGATCTGGCGCAAGAAACCCCGCCCCGCAATCTGACAAAACGGGCGCATGGAACATCTTGCAAACTTGCGCCGCCTTGGCCTTTTCGACGCCCGTGTCCCCCGCTACACGAGCTATCCTCCCGCAACCGCCTTCAACGCGCAAACGGGTGTGGACTTTCAAACGCAATGCCTGAAGGCCTTGGATCCGGCGACACCCGTATCGGTCTATGTCCACATCCCGTTTTGTGAACGCCTCTGCTGGTTCTGTGCCTGCCGCACGCAGGGGACCACGACGCTTAAACCCGTGGTGCATTACCTTGAGATCGTAATGAAAGAACTGGAGCAGTTGCGCGCGACTTTGCCCGAAGGTGTGCGCATGGGTCAGCTACATTGGGGTGGTGGCACCCCCACAATCCTGCCCCCAGACATGATCCACGCATTGGCGCAGGCCATCAAAGACGTGATCCCACCAGCGCCTGACTTCAGCTTTTCGGTCGAGATTGACCCGACATTGGTTGATGATGAAAAAATCGCAGCTTTGGCTGAAATGGGCATGACCCGTGCAAGCATCGGGATTCAGGACTTTGCTATCGATGTTCAAGAGGCCATTGGGCGCAAGCAAAGCTTTGAAGACACCAAAGACTGCGTCGACAGCCTGCGCCGCGCGGGCATCTCCTCGCTGAATGCGGATCTGGTTTATGGCCTGCCGTTCCAGACGACAGAGAAACTGGCCGACACTATTGCCAAGGTCCGCGCACTTGACCCTGACCGCATCGCGCTGTTCGGCTATGCCCATGTGCCCACGTTTTCGAAACGCCAAAATCTGATCCCGAACGCGGCCCTACCGGACGAGGAATCCCGCTATCACCTTGCCCGACAAGCCGCCAAGGCCTTTGTTGCCGACGGTTACGAACCGATCGGCATTGACCACTTTGGCAAACCTGACGACGCCTTGACGCGTGCCAGCAAGGCCGGACATCTACGCCGGAATTTCCAAGGTTACACCGACGACACCTGCCCCACGTTGATCGGCATTGGCGCATCATCAATTTCGCAGTTCGCACAAGGCTATGTGCAAAACGCATCGGCCACCGCAGCCTATATCGAACGGGTCGAAGCAGGTCTTTTGTCAGGTCATCGCGGGTATCAAATGACCGCCCAAGACCGCCTTCGGGCAGCGGCCATCAACATGCTGATGTGCGATTTCGAGATTGATTTGGATGCTCTGGCACAACATGCAAACGCGGCTGAGCTTGGGCCAATTCATGCGGCAATTCTGGCCGATTTTGCAGGTTATGTCGTCCAAAACGGCGCAAAAATCGCAATTACCCCTGCGGGCCGCCCGCTGACACGGATCATTGCCCAACGCTATGACGGGTTCAGCAATATCGTCGCACAGTATTCGCAGGCATCTTGATTTCCGGTCCAATCGGGCCAAGTCTGACCCGAGTGGATAAGGGAACGCGGCCATGGACATCGTCAACATCATCTTCGCTGTGCTTAGCATCGGGCTTGGGTGTTTCGGCTGGCTTGCCCCGCGTTATACGCTTGGCGCGCTAGACCTGACGATGGGCAAGACAACAATGGGCGCGTCCGAAATCCGTGCATCTGTGGGCGCATTGTTCGTCGGCATGGGGGTCGGCGCATTGCTGCTTGGCAGCCCAGAGGCCTATGTCATGCTTGGCTTTTGCTGGTGTGGGGCTGCGATCGGGCGGCTGACTTCGCTGATTTTGGATGGCACGTCGCAAAAGAAATGGATCTACTTCATTGTCGAGGCTGGCGTAGGCATTCCCGCGATCTTGCTGAACCTCTAAATCGGGTCTTCGATCACTTCCAAACCATCATCAGGAAACGGGCGTTGGAGTTTGAGCGCTTCATCGACAGGGGCTGTCAGCCAGTGGTCAATTGCCTGTGGGCTGCGCAGGATCACGGGCATCGCTTTGGGATGAATTGGGCCGATCAGTGCGTTTGGCTCAACCGTTAGAAATGCAAATAGATCGTTCGTCGTCTCTCCCTCTTTGAGGGTGCGTACCGACGTCCATTCCGTCCAGATGCCTGCAAAGAACAGCGTTCGCTGTTCGCCCGTTGGACCAAACCAGACCGGCTTGGGCTTGCCGCCGTCAACCTTGCCAAATTCCGAAAAACTTGTGAACGGCACAACGCAGCGATTGGCAGGACCAAGCCAGCGCCGCCAATGCGGCGATGCCGTGTTGCGCACGTTCGTCACACCCTTGTCTGTCTTTTTGCCTTTCAAAACAAACGCGGGCGATGGCATTCCCCAGCGCATCATGCGCAGAACGCGGCCCTGATCCTCTTGCGTGACGACAGGTGCCGGATAATCAGGGTATATTGCTGGCAAGCTGGGCAAGTTGCCGGTGTCGTCGCGCCAGAGCTTCACCAGATCGGTGATCGCTGCTTGGCTGGACGTCATGGAATAAAGGTTGCACATGCCGTGAAAATGACACGGGTCCAGCGCGCAATCAATGCTGCAGACCCTTGCGTCGCGCCATCCAGTTGCCTATCTGTGAAGAGTCCTTCGGGACTATGGACATAAACGCGCTCGTAATAAGCGGATCGGACCCGGGGGCGGTACCCGGCGTCTCCACCAAAAACTGCTCATTTGGCAGCCATGGGGACGAAATAGGATCGACGAACGTCTAAAGGGGTTTGCTTTGTCTCGGTGAGTTACCACCGTTATCGGTACAAAAAAGCTAGTTGCAAATGACAACAAAG
>CBDTYC010000175.1:0-5869 GCA_965364495.1 uncultured Yoonia sp.
CACCCCGCGATCGACATGGCCGAAACCGATGATGCCATCGAAATTACCGCCGATTTTCCCGGCGGAGTCGCTGATGACCTTGATGTCTCTTTGAATGGTGACGTGCTGGTGATCAAAGGCGAAAAGTCGGACGAGCGGACCGAGAAAGACAAGAATTACCACCTGACCGAACGCAGCTATGGCAGCTTCCGGCGGCAGATTCCGCTGGGGTTCACGCCCGCCGACGACGCCATTGACGGGCATTTCGCCGACGGTGTTCTAAAGGTGACAATCCCGAAGCCGGCTGACGCGAAAACGCAAAACCGCAAGATCGCGATCAAGGCCAAGTAAGACGTCAGGCGTCCGGCACATCGTCGGGCGCCAAGGTATCACTGGAGGACCCAACATGACCCTGCGCACCATCCTTGTTTGCCTGAGCGGCGTAAAATCCGCCGCCCCATTGCTGAAAACCGCCGCCGTTCTGGCACGGCGCGACAACGCCCATGTGATCGGGCTTTATGTCACGGAATCACTGGTCATGTACCCCGGCATTGCCGTGCATGTCCCCGAAATCAGCTACAAAAGCTTTATCGAAAGCCAGCAGGCCCACGCGAAAGAGGTCAAAGCCGTCTTTGACGCCTTCGCCAAATCCGAAGACTTCCCCTGTGAATGGCGCAAAACCAGCAGTGAAAACGGCTTTGTGGCCGATAACATCGTCGCTTCTGCGCGGCATGTGGATCTGGTTGTCATTGGGCAAGAAGGCGACGGCGAAGACCGGTCATTGACCAACAGCCTGCAAGAACGGGTCATCAAGGAATGTGGACGGCCCGTGCTGGTTGTCCCGCAAGGGTATACCGCCGACAAACTGGGCGAAAACATCGTTCTGGGCTGGAGCGAAACACGCGAGGCCACCCGCGCGATGCATGACCTGATCAACGTGGCAAATCCGGACGCGAACATCCGCGTACTGCGGATCGGCAAACTACCCGGCAACACGCTTGCGGATCACGGGGCCAACGATCTGGCCGTCGCCATAGCGCGTCACGGCCCGAAGGTCGAAATTGTCCACCGCGATGAGGACAGCAAGAAAATCGCCGATGTGCTTGGCCACGAGGCGTTCGAGATGGGTGCAGATATGCTGGTTACAGGCGCATTCGGGCATTCGCGGGCCTATGACTTTGTGATTGGTGCAGCAACGCGCGCACTGCTGAGCGACGCAAAGTTACCGGTGCTGTTTTCGAAATAGATGGCGGCGGCGCTACCCCACATCCGCCCAGATCGGCAGATGGTCCGACGCACGTTTCGCCAGCGGCCCTTCGTCGACGCCCGCGTCCCGCAACGCCAGATCATGGCTGATGGCGATGCGGTCCAATGCGGCAATCGGGCGGGCGGCGTGGAAACTGCGGCCGGGGCTGTGCAGGGCAAAACCGCTTTGCAAAGCCTCAAAGCCGCGCGTGCTTGCCCATTCGTTCATATCGCCGATGACAACGGTCGCTTCGGGTTTGCCGACATGCGCGGCAATCGCCTGCAACTGCCTGCGCCGCGAACTGCGCAATAGCCCCAGATGGACCCCGACAACCACCAACCCGTCATCCAGCGTTACCGCGACGGCACCGCGCGGTTCGGCACCTGGCAAGGTGATCAACGCATGACTTGCGACCCCGACGCCGCGCCGCACCAGTATCGCATTCCCGTGCCAGCCAAGGCTGACACCGTTGTCCGCCAAAGGCACAAGATCAAAATCCGTCGCACCCGCAATCAGGCTTTTGGGCAAAGCTGCGGGGCGATCCCCCAATCGGCGGTCCGCCTCTTGCAGTGCGATCACATCCGCATCCAGCCCGTTGATGACATCAATGATGCGTCCTGCATCACGCCGCCCGTCAAGGCCACGTGCCTTGCGGATATTGTAACTTGCGATCCGGCAGGGCCGATCCTTGAAGGCGTGTTGCATGAAGGGCATATAGGTATTGAAAACCGCGAAAACAGGGGCTGGAACAATGCTGTCACAGATCCGTGCGCAAGGATATTTCGTCTATAGCATCTGGGCGCTGCTGATCTTGTCCGCCATTGCCTCGGCGATCGAGGGGCGCTGGCCGATGACCTTTGTTGCCTTTGCGACCTTGGCCCTGTCACTTGCGCCGCTGGTTCTTGCCGACCGTTTTGGCATCACTTTGCCCGTCCCGTTTGTTGCGGCCGTCACGGTCTTTGTTGTCGCCTCGATCTTCATGGGCGAGGCGTTCGATTTCTACGAAAGGGTCTGGTGGTGGGATCTTGCGTTGCACGCATCATCGGCCATCGGGTTCGGGCTGGTGGGGTTTGTCTTTGTACTGATGATGTTCGAAGGCGACAGGTTCGCGGCACCGCCCTGGGCGTTGTGCCTGCTGGCTTTCGGGCTGGCGGTCACAGTTGGCGTCAGCTGGGAGATATTCGAATTCCTGATGGACCAATGGCTCGGGCTGAACATGCAGAAATCCGGCCTGCAGGACACAATGGAAGACCTGATGGTCGATGTCATCGGCGCGGGGTTCGCCAGCTTTCTGGGCTATATCTATCTGCGTGCGAACGACCGGTCCTTCTGGACGTGGCCCATCGACCGGTTTGTGGCCTTGAACAAACGGCTGTTCCGCAAGTCGCGATAGGCGCGCGCTAGGATATCAACCGCACTGCCGTCCCGATACCGCTGATAAGGGTCATGTTCGATGATCCATAGCCGATCGGGGTGTACTGGATGGAAATCGCAACCACCGCATCTGCGTTCTGTTCCATGGCCGCTTTCTTTAGCGCGAACAAAACCTGCTCCACACCGTCGTTCATTGTCTGCTCGACGGCTTTTGACCGACCGTCGACGACATCCTGCACAGAGGCATAGATGTCATGCGTGACCTTCGGACCAAAGGCACATTGCGCCGAAACCACCGACAGATGCTGCATCGTTTCGAAACTGCACTGCGCTTGCGTCGTCATGATAATGTGGGACGCATCGACCTGCGCGCGCGACGGGGTTTCGACGGGGTCTTGTCGGGCGGTCACATCGGTTCTCCGGCATAGGATTCGAACAGCGCCAGTTTGCGGGCCAGCGCATCGCGTTCTTCGATCAGGTCCAGCACAAGCGCCACCCCCGCCACATTCAAACCCAGATCGCGCATCAGACGTGCGGCTTTGCGGGCGCGGGCGATGTGGGTGGGGGTGAATTCCCATTCCGGCGCAGCATCGGTGACCGGCGCGACGACACCATATTCGACAAGTTTCACCACCCAGTCCGCGTTCGTGTCACAAAACATCGTCAATTCGGACAAGGACAGGGTTTCGACAAGTTGGGCGTGGGATGTAGCCTTTTTCATAGTGCTATACTCCTAGATTTGCGCGGGGGTTAAAGTCCTGCGCCTTGGCCAGTTGCTGGTAAAGTTTGCGGGCTTCGGCGGACAGGTTGGTCGGATTCACGATCTGCAAAACAGCATAAAGATCGCCGCTTTTCGCCGCAGGCAGCCCCCTGCCCCGCAGCCGCAGTTTTTGCCCCTGACGGGCGTTGGCGGGAATAGTCAGATCCACCGGACCAGACGGCGTCGGCATTTTGACCTTGCCGCCCAATGCGGCCTCCCAAGGGGTAACGGGCAGCGTCACAAAAAGATCGCGGCCTTCGATCCGGTAGATCGGGTGTGGCGCAAAGGCGATCTCGATCAACAGATCAGGCGCGCCCGATTGCTGCACCCGCAATTGCTGACCTGCCTGAATACCCTTGGGGATCGACAGATCAATGGTGCGGGTGTTCAGGGTGACATGGCCGGTCCGGTCCATTTGCGGGGTCTGAAAACTCAGCGTTCTTTTTGCACCCGTCAGCGCATCTTCCAGCGCGATTTCGACCTTTGCGTGCTGGTCAGGCTGCATCGCCCTGCCGCCAAAACCCTGACCGAAAAGGTCGCGGAACATTTCGGGGTTGATGTCGGATTCGTCAAAGGCAAAGCCACCTTGCCACCGCGCATTCTGACCGGCCTGTTGGGCAGGGTCAGGACGTGGCTGATCCCAGTCTTTGCCATAACGGTCGTAGGCGGCGCGTTTTTCCGGATCACGCAGCACATCATAGGCCGCACCTGCGGCCTTGAATTTCGCGTCTGCGGCCGCGCCCGGGTTCACGTCGGGATGATACTTGCGGGCCAACTTGCGATAGGCACGTTTGATGTCATCGGGCGATGCGTCCTTGGGGACGCCAAGTGCTTGATAATAAGAGGTATCGGTCACGTTTCTTCTCGCTTTGCAGTGATGGCAGATTGTCATGGGCCGTGCGGCGCGTGATTGACTAATCTCAATCGCCAGACATGCGGCAGGCGTAGATTGATGGCCAAGCAAACAAGAGGCACATCATGCGAAACGCGACATTCCTTGCCATGCAAGGCCCCAACGGGACAACCGATGACCTTGCGCCTGTGGCAGAAAAGGCAACGGCGGTGCGCGGGCGCTTGAACGTGCTGCATCTTGGGCCGGTGCCGGTGCTGGCCTATGCACTGACGCCGCACCCCTACGGCGTGCCGACAGTCCCCGACAGTTGGGTCGAACAACGCAATGCCATGGCCCGCGCTCTGGGCGAACAGCAAAAAGCGTCGCGTGAATATCTGCTCTCTCAAGGATTGTCCGGCGAGGTCGGCACCCTTTGCGTGGAACCTGCCGCCTTCCATGACCTTGTCGCACTGCGCGCCATCTTTGCCGACTACTGCATTGTCCAGAACAGCCTGCGCAGCAACAAAAGCGCCTTTGACAACATCGTCTACGGCCTGCTGTTCGAGGCACCGGGTCCGGTGATCCTGAACGCCGAACAAAACGCCAAGGCCCTGTCCCCCGAAAACGTCATGATTGCATGGAACAGCAGCCTGCAAGCGATCCGCGCCGTGCGCGCCGCCCTGCCGATACTGAAAACCGCCAAAGAGGTCACGATCGCCTGCTTTGACCCCGATCCGTCACGCTATGCCGACGGGCAAAACCCCGGCGCGGATCTGGCAACGTGGCTCAGCCATCATGGCGTGACTGTCATCGTGCAGGAATACGCCACAGGGCGACAGAATGTCGGCGACGCAATCATGATGCGCGCGCAGGAAACCACGGCCGATCTGTTGGTCATGGGCGCCTACGGGCGGCATCGCTGGAACGAACGTTTCTTCGGCGGAACAACCGAAACCATGATCACACAGCGCGACTTGCCAGTGCTGCTGGCACATTAGCCACGGGCGGAATTCTTGCCCGAAATATCATTTAAAAACAGGAGATTGAAATGACCGACGTCGAACAACTGCTCAAGAATACAGTTGAGGAACTTGACCGCCTGCTGAACGCCAAAAACGTTCTGGGCGACCCGATTGAAAAGGACGGCTCGACCGTGATCCCGATTGTCAGCTACGGCTTCGGCTTTGGGGCGGGCGGCACGCAAGGCGCAAAATCCGGCGATGGTGGCGGCACCGGCGGCGGTGGCGGTATCAAACCGATCGGGGCAATTATCCTTGATTCCAAAGGCGCGCGGGTCGAGGCGATCAAGGGCGCCATGTCGGGTCTGGCAGAGGTCATTGGCGATGCCGCCGCTCTGGCTGTCGACAAGAAAGCGAACGGATCGAAAAAAGAGGCCTAAGATGGCCCTGCAAATTCTGCTTTGGCTTTTCGTGTCCCTGTTGGGTGTCATCGTCGTTGTGATGATTACGCCGATCCACGTTGTGCTGTCATGGCAGAATGGCCCCGCCAAACGCGCATTGATACTTCTGCATCTGTTTGGCGGGGTTTCCCCCGCAATCAGGGTCTACGACAGCAGCAAACCACCCAAAAAAGACAAGAAACTGGCCCGCAAACCCCGCAGGCGCAAAGCGCGCAAATCGGCGGGGCAAGGCTGGGTGGCGCGCGGCAATATCCTGTC
>CBDTYC010000176.1:0-5829 GCA_965364495.1 uncultured Yoonia sp.
GCCCGACAGAATACGGATGCCATGCTGGCCGAAGTCGCACGGATAAGCCCGCGTGATGTAAAGGGCTACAAGCGCTTCCTGAAAGACAGCGAACGTTGCTACAAAGTTGGCTTTGAAGGCATGGTTGCCAAGCCGATGCACCGCATGTGGGAGACCATCAAGGTGCTGCCCCAGTTCGCGATGTTGCGTGCGGACCGTTCGATTCTGGGGCTGGCCAAGGCACGCGTCAAAGACCCGCGGTTGCGCATGGCGCTGTCGTTTCACCCACTGTTTATCGGTGGTGACCCGATGCATGTCACGTCAATCTATGCGCTGGTTGCCTACCTCGAGAAGGAATTCGGCGTACATTACGCCATGGGTGGTGTGCAGGAAATTGCCCGCGCCATGACCCGCGTTATCCAGTCCCAAGGCGGGCAGGTCCGCCAAGGCGTCGAGGTCGATGAAATCCTGATTGAAGATGGTGCCGCAAAGGGTGTTCGTTTGGTGAATTCCGACATTATCCCAGCCCAACTTGTCATTAGTAATGCGGACGCAGGCCATACCTACCAGCGCCTTTTGCGCAACCATCCGCGCAAGCGTTGGACAGATAGAAGGCTCAAGTCGCGGCGTTGGTCGATGGGTCTGTTTGTCTGGTATTTCGGCACAAAAGGCACTGCTGACATGTGGCCGGATGTGGGGCATCACACGATCACGAACGCCCCCCGTTATGAGGGCCTGCTGCGGGACATCTTCATCAAGGGCAAACTTTCCGACGATATGAGCCTTTATATTCACCGCCCGTCCAAAACAGACCCAAGTGTGGCCCCCGCCGGTGATGATACGTTTTATGTTTTGTCACCGGTCCCGCATCTGGGATTTGACGATGCGGTAGACTGGCAGACCGAAATGGAAACCTACAAGGCCAAAGTTCAGGCAGAAGTTGCCATCACCTTGCCCGGATTTGCCGAACATATCAGCACGGAAATGGTGCTGACCCCCGAAGATTTCCGTGACCGCTATCTGTCGCCAAACGGATCAGGCTTTTCGATCGAACCTCGTATCCTGCAATCAGCATGGTTTCGTCCACATAACGTGAGCGAAGAAGCCAAAGGCCTCTATCTGGTTGGCGCGTGCGTGATCCCGATGCCTTGGCGCGTGCCTGTGATCTGGGTGTTGCGATGCAGCTGACAAATATTGCCCGGGATGTGGGTGAAGATGCCCGCATGGGACGGATCTATCTGCCGCTCGATCGGCTGCCGGAACACGACATTGATCCAGTCAATTTCGTGCGTGACCCACTGCCCACGAATGACGTGCGCCGCATGGTCAAGCGTTTGCTGGCTGAAGCGGACCGGCTTTACCGCAGATCGGAGGCAGGAATTAACGTGCTGCCGCGACAGGCCCGTACCGGTATTTGGGCTGCCCGTTTGATCTATGATGGCATCGGCAAACAGCTTCGGCGTCAGGGCTTTGATAGTATTTCGATGCGCGCGCGTCTGGAAGGCAAAAGCTGGGATGGGTCATGCAGGCAGGCGCACGAACGGCGACATCGCTGATCATGCCGAAATCTGCCGTGATCTATGCCAAACCGCTGCCCGAAGTCGCATTCTTGGTTGATGCAGCCAGTCGCGCGCGACCTGAGCCAAGGCGTTCTACCTCTGTGCTTGATATACTTGCCGAACTAAGGGCGCGCGAAGCAGGCATTGGAACTGATCGCCCGATAGCGTAAGTTTTCCGGAACCTTGAAAGGGAACCGCTATGGATATCTGGCTATTTCTTATGTTTCTCGCGGCGACCTCCGGGGCTGGTGCCACTGGTGCGCTGTTCCCGACAGGTGCGTGGTATAAAACCCTGAACAAGCCGACGTGGACTCCGCCGAACTGGGTGTTTCCTGTGATGTGGACGTCAATCTACCTGCTTGCCGCCTTTGCCGGCGCGCGGGTCGCTGTGATTGATGGCAGTGGATATGCACTGGCATTCTGGGCGCTTCAGATCACATTCAATACGCTATGGACGCCAGTTTTCTTTGGTTTGCGCAACTTGCGGGGCTCTGTGCCGATTATGGTCTGCCTTTGGGTTTCGGTCTTTGGCGCTACGATAACGCATATGCAGCTGGACCTTTGGGCCGGTCTTGCGTTTGTACCCTATCTGGCGTGGGTCACCGTGGCGGCTGCGCTGAATGTCACGATGGTCCGGCTGAACCCTGATCAAAGGCCTTTGGCGCTGCAGGATCTTGATCCCTCTTGAACGTCCCCCAAATCGGTGAAACCATTGGGGATGGAACATTACATCAAATCATGGGCCGATGTTGCCCCCCGTTTGGTCGCTGTAGCTGCGGGCCGCGAAAAGGCTGATCTGGTTATTCGCGGCGGCAAGCTGGTGAATGTACAAACCCGCGAAGTTCTGGATGGTTGGCAGGTGGCCGTCGCCGATGGGCGCTTTGCCTATGTCGGTCCTGACGCGTCCCATTGTATCGGTCCCGATACACGCGTGATCGAGGCCCAAGGCCGTTTCCTGATCCCTGGCCTTTGTGACGGGCATATGCACATCGAAAGCGGTATGCTGACCCCAGCGGAATTTGCCGCTGCTGTGATCCCGCACGGCACGACGACAATGTTCACGGACCCGCACGAGATCGCGAATGTTCTGGGCCTGCGCGGTGTACGTATGATGCACGACGAAGCCTTAATGCAGCCGGTCAATATCTATACGCAAATGCCCTCATGCGCGCCGTCTGCCCCCGGACTGGAAACTACTGGGTTCGAGATTTCCGCCGCAGACGTGGCAGAGGCAATGGCGTGGCCGGGCATCATCGGCTTGGGCGAGATGATGAACTTTCCGGGCGTTATTAACGGTGATCCGCAGATGCTCGCTGAAATGGCCGCAACGATGAACGCTGGCAAAACAGTGGGCGGGCATTATGCATCGCCCGACAAGGGCATCGCGTTTTCGGCATATGTTGCGGGTGGTGCGGCGGACGACCATGAAGGCACGGCAGAGGCCGATGCGCTCGCCCGCGTACGCAACGGGATGCGGTCGATGATGCGCCTTGGATCGGCCTGGTACGATGTCGAAAGCCAGATCACTGCAGTCACCGAAAAAGGACTGGATCCGCGCAACTTCATTCTCTGCACCGATGATAGCCATTCGGGGACCTTGGTGAACGAGGGCCACATGAACCGCGTTGTGCGTCATGCAATTGCTTGCGGTTGTGATCCTGTGATTGCCCTGCAAATGGCGACAATCAACACGGCGACGCACTTCGGACTGGAACGCGAAATCGGCTCGATTGCGCCGGGGCGTCGTGCGGATATGATCCTGACCTCTGATTTGACCACTTTGCCGATAGAAGAAGTGATTGCACGCGGCCAGACGGTCGCAAAAGACGGCAAAATTACTGTAGAGTGTCCACACTACGATTGGCCCGCTGATGCCCGCGATACGGTGCATATGGGTAAGCAGTTGGATCAGACCGACTTTGCCATTCACGCACCAACTGGGAAAAACTCGGTGCGCGCAAAGGTGATCGGCGTAGTCGAAAATCAGGCGCCAACCGAGGCGCTGACCGCTGAGTTGCCCGTTGTTGACGGGTTGGTCGAAGGCAAGGGCGATGTTTATCAAATTGCATTGGTTGAACGGCATCAGGGTACGGGCAAGGTCGTCAACGGTTTTGTATCGGGTTTCGGATATCAAGGGCGGATGGCTATGGCATCGACCGTCGCGCATGATAGTCACCATATGATTGTTGTCGGGACCGACCGTGCAATGATGGCGGCGGCGGCGAACCGGTTGGGCGAGGTTGGCGGCGGTGTGACAGTCTGGAAGGACGGCGCGGAAATTGCACTGGTCGAACTGCCAATCGCGGGGCTGATGTCGGATAGCCCAGCGGCAGAGGTCGCAGCGAAAGCCGATGGAATGGTCGCGGCAATGGCAGAATGCGGCTGCACGTTGAATAACGCGTATATGCAGCATTCGCTGCTGGCGCTGGTTGTCATCCCGTCGTTACGGATTTCTGATCTGGGCTTGGTCGATGTCGACAAATTTGAAATTACAGAAATATTCGAGGAAAACGCATGAACGTGGCCCCACAGGTGTCAATCCGGACACCAGATGTCCCCAAGCACGAAAGCTTTACCGATCCGAAACTGGCGGTGGCGCGCCTGCAAGAGATCTATCAGACAGCCGTAAAGTTTCTGTCGCAAAACTTTGTAAAGGCCTTGATGGATGGGCAGCCTGAAACGCGCTTGCGTGCGTATTATCCCGAAATCCGGCTGACGACGACGACATACGCCAAGACAGACTCGCGCCTGTCGTTCGGCCATGTTGCCGAACCGGGCATGTATGCGACCACAGTAACCCGACCCGATTTGTTTGCCGCGTATCTTGAACAACAGATTGGCTTGCTGCTGGAAAGCCACGGCGTGCCTGTTGTGATTGGTGCATCGACAACCGAAATGCCCATGCATTTCGCGGCGGCCAATGATCCGGGGCTGACTGTGCCGCATGACGGGTCGATGGAATTCAACCTGCGCGACAATTTCGATGTGCCGGACCTCAGCACAACACATGACAGCATCGTCAACGGCAAAGGATTTACCTATGCCGACGGCGCGCGCCCACTGGCGCCTTTTACCGCACAGCGTGTTGATTATTCGCTGGCACGGTTGGCGCACTACACCGCCACCGCAGCAGAGCATTTCCAGAACCACGTGCTGTTTACAAACTACCAGTTCTACGTCGAGGAATTCGAAGGCTACGCCCGCCAGATGCTGGCCGATCCGGATAGCGGCTACACCAGCTTTGTCAGCACCGGCAACGTCGAGATTACAGACCCTGACACCCAAATTGCTGCCCCCGCGAAATTGCCGCAAATGCCGACCTACCATCTGAAGCGCAAGAATGGCGGCGGGATTACTTTGGTGAATATCGGCGTTGGTCCATCCAACGCAAAAACCGCGACGGATCACATCGCAGTGCTACGCCCACATGCGTGGCTGATGGTGGGGCATTGCGCTGGCTTGCGCAATTCGCAACGCTTGGGCGATTTCGTTCTGGCGCATGCGTACTTGCGCGAAGATCACGTGCTCGACGACGACTTGCCTGTCTGGGTCCCGATCCCCGCGCTTGCTGAAATCCAGATCGCGCTGGAAAAGGCGGTCGCGGATGTGACGGCCTTGGAAGGTTTCGAACTCAAGCGGATTATGCGCACGGGCACGGTGGCCACGATCGACAACCGTAACTGGGAACTGCGCGAGCAGGCCGGCCCGGTGCAGCGTCTGTCACAGTCTCGGGCCATCGCGCTGGATATGGAAAGCGCGACAATTGCGGCCAACGGTTTCCGCTTTCGGGTTCCCTACGGCACACTGCTTTGTGTCAGTGACAAACCGCTGCACGGCGAGTTAAAACTGCCCGGAATGGCCTCTGATTTCTATAAAACACAGGTTGCCGCGCACTTGATGATCGGAATTCGGGCGATGGAAGCCTTGCGGGAAATGCCGCTAGAACGGATTCACAGCCGGAAATTGCGCAGTTTTGAAGAGACGGCCTTCCTCTGAAGCAATAAAATAGCGAAAAATCACGTATTTTATCAGGTAATGTAACACTAATCGTTGTGGTGGCACACAAGATGCCGTTAAATGTGCGAGTAACAGGCCCTACTGCTGGGGCGATTGAGGGAGACCAGAAAAATGGCAACAAAACCACTAACAAAGGCGCAGCTTGTAACTGCACTTGCCGAAGAAACAGGCATGGACAAAAAAGCTGCCGGTGCTGCATTGGATGCGGTCACAGGCATCATCACCAAAGAAGTATCCGGCGGCGGCGCTGTGACACTTCCAGGTGTTGGCAAGA
>CBDTYC010000177.1:0-5814 GCA_965364495.1 uncultured Yoonia sp.
TTGTCCGATGACATCCAGGTAGCCCCGTATTGTAAGGGCTTTGTGATCTTCCTTTGTCCAGTGCCTTTTAGTAACGTTTGACAAGTTACCCCCGAATTGGGGGTGTTTGCGGGGGTGTCGGGTTTGTTCCGGTAAGGTGATACCCCAGCGATCCCATTGTCAGATATTCAGGTGCGAAACCTAGAGCCGCGCGAAAAAGCCCATAAAGCTTCTGATATCGAAGGGTTGTTCGTGCTGACTTCAGACAGTTTCCCCGAGGGCCCACCAAACCGTCACAGAGTTGATGTATGATAAATCACTCAACATAGGGTGAAAAATAAACCTACTAGGTTAAAAATTTCTGGAATTGGATGCCGCAGCGATTTCGGGCAAAAATACTACATCGGACACAGTTGTATGTAAGTGTTCGGTCTGTAACGAGTGACAAGTGGGTGTAGTGAGTAAGTCGCGTTTTGTCGACGCCCGTAACGAGTATTGTCTGTGCCGAAAGGTACGTGTTTTTTGATTTGATGGTGCCTACGACTGTGTGAGGCCGTAGGCTCCGTCAAATGCAAATAGATAGTTAAAGAGTGCTGCGTTTTTGATTGATCTTCGCGGCGATCACTAGATTAAAATTTATAGAGCAGTGCCCGAACAAGGCGCTGCTCTAATTTTTTGCGATATGACTTATTGGGCTGCCGAGAATGCGAGGGCGATCGCGCGTGAAAGTGCTTCGCTCGGGCAACGATGCGGCGTGTTCGTCGCGCAGACTTGTCTTTGGCCCCGTCCAACCTGAAAAAGGCCCGGATAATAAGTGCCGTCCGCAGTTTTGGTCGCACAAGGAACCCAGCCACCACCCGGGCCTTCGACTTTTCGCCCTCGTAGTACGTTGATTGATCCTGCAGGCGGACTCGAAAGGGCTGCTGAGCTGTTAATCCAGCTCGCGAGGTTGTTGTCGGTAAGGTTCATGGCAGCTCCTTCAGGCTGCCCCGATCTTCCAAAGTAAAGTGTCCAAAGCATGGCTATACTTTGGACTCTATCGGACATTGTCCCATATTACGGCTATGTGACTGCATTTTACGCGTTCAGGTTTATCTGTGGCGAAATGAATTCACTCATAGGGATGTCTCAGAAAAAGATGTTTTCTTGAAGCAGAATAGCTATGTTCTTAGAAATGCTAAACTTTGGTCTTTTTTTGTACATTGTTACCTCACATATGATTGTCGCCAATCCTACGTCCCAGTTCCGTTTCAGTTTAATTAATCAGTTGGAGGCAAGGTGAACCAGTCCAAGGCAAATAGCGGCGTCACGGTTGCCATGATCCGTGCATTCGTTTGTTTGAGCAGGCATTTGAATCTGTCAAAGGCCTGCGATGACCTTGGTGCGACGCGTCAGACTGTTCGCCGTCACATCAACGATCTCGAAGTGATCTTTGGAGAGTCACTGTTTGTGGTCGTTGATAGACAGTATAATTTGACGGGATATGGCGAAGAACTGCTGGAGGAAGCCAAAGCGTTGCTCTTGCGGCTGGATACTTGGGCAGGGCAATCTTCCCTTAAAAAGAACACTTCAGGTGGGCTGGAAAAGCTTCAATACACAGATGCCGAAGGTAACGTCTTCTATTCGCAACAGCACCCGGTGTCGCAGATTGCGATGAAGGGCCTTCCAATCATGAAGAAGGCGTTTGTCGCATGGGGCAATGCCGAGACGCAGATCGAACACGATGCGATGGCTGAAATTCGCCCCTATACGGTACTCTATCGCAAGGGGCCTGCTGGTTGGGTTTTTGTCCATGTTGGCGAAGAGTCGGCATATGCCCGTTGGTTCGGCCAAACCATTTCAAGAAGTGCGATTGGTAAACTGATCACTGACGACAACGTCAGCGACGAGTATGACGAATTTACCGGCGGCGCCTATTCACGGATTTATGACGAGGGTGGCGTACGCCTTGATCACATCTTAGCCCATCTACCAAAGGATGACGGAAAACCGGAGCCCGGGACATTTCAAAGATTGCTTTTGGGTGGCGTCTTTCCCGACGGCACCCCCGGTTTGATTATCCTTGCTGCAATTACGGAACAGATCGAAATTGACGCGTTGCCGGACGCGGATCGGCCACGTCTGCCCAAGCACTTGATCATGGATTGTGTCCCCGATCTTAAGAAGTAGTAGTGTCTCTACTGCCACAATTGCGGTCGGCTTGGTACATTAAGTTGAGTTGTCGCTATGAGAAGTAGTAAACAATTGTAATGATATCAGTGCAGTGTTGCTGTAATCGCAATGATCTACCGAAGGAATAGGGATGCCAGCACGTAATATCTTTGACATGATCATCAACGTGTCAGGCGTCATTCGCGAACTACAGGACGTAGGAATGCGTGTTGAGCTGGGCGATGATTTTTCCCGCTATAATGCGTATCGTGACGGTTGCCCCGGTCGTGGCGAACTGGGCCCGATTTTCAATGCAACCACGTCTTTTATTGATGAAACCAACGGATTCTGGATTTGCGGTTTCAACGATGAGAACGAACTGGTGCATACGCAGGCGGTGCGTTTGTTGGATCTTTCCGGCATTTCGCTCGGCAAGCATTTGGACACGCACCGGCACAAATACATTGTCCCTGATTCGACGCCTGATCCTGACCAGACATTTTTCCATGGTCCAGAGGCGCTAAAGCTGGTGACCGGCAAAGTCGGATATTGCGGAGATTTCTGGCTACCATCGCGTGGGCTAGGTGGGCCGCGTAGTCAGGGCGCGACAAGTCTCTTGGCCCGTTTGCTTTTCGAAATCGTGCAGCAGGCATGGCAGCCTGACTACATTTTTGCATTTGTTCCCAAGCAACTAGCGGCAAAGGGCGCACATCTTCGGTATGGCTACAGCCACTGCGAGCCAGGCAGGTGGATAGGGCCAGACAAGCAGATTACAGATGAAGAGTATATGATCTGGATGAATTCGGGCGACATCAAAAATGTCGTTGCGCGGGACATACAATCGCTGCGCGGGGCCAGTCAGGTCTCATCGGTTAGCCTGTCACTAGCGGCAATCGACAACAAAGGCTGAGGTCCGCGTAAATTGTGGGACTGCCAGCAAAAGCTGGGTGCATTGCGTCGTAATAAACCGGTTGCCCACAAGAACTGCAGCAGCCCCCGGTGGGGCTGCGTCATTCTGTGAGTAGTAACATGTGGGTGTTAACCGTGTGTGAAACGATTTAAGCCATGATTGCGCCTCATTGCGGCGAAAATTGGAGCGAAATGTGGCCAATTAGGGGCTGACAGCTTTTCAGGTGCTTTGCCATAATCCTCGACAGTGTCAAACGCATGCGGTTTTGATCGGGGCTTTCGGGCCGGTCCGTCATGGTCCTCATGGGTGAATGCCCGCTGATCGAATGTGCGGTGTCGCCGTGATGGTCGCCGCTGTCGCTATCTCTTCATAAGTTTTGCCTGAAATAGCGTCACATTAGAAATCTCTTGCGTCCTGTCGATATTGTATAATATTTGTATACAAAATGGATGGAGAACAATGTGCCGAAATTCTCGAAGGAAGACTGCGCTGCTGACCTCAAGCGCTGCATTCTGTCGTCGGAGCTTGCGCCCGGTGTTGATCTGGACGAAGCGAGTTTGTCCGAGCAATACGGCATGTCCCGCACGCCGCTACGCGAAGTGCTGCAGCGGCTACAGGGTGAGGGCTATGTGGAAATGGCGCAGAACCGCGGCGCAAAAGTTGCATCAATGGACATCAGTGTGCTGCGGACATTCTTTCAGACCGCGCCGATGGTCTATGCCAACATCTCGCGGTTGGCGTGCGAAAACTGGACCGCTGCCCAGTTGGGCCGTCTGAAAGAGGCGCAAGTGAGCTTTGCCAAGGCGGCCAAAGCATCGCAGGCTGGCGACGCGGCGCTGGCCAATCACCAGTTTCATGCCCTGATCGGCGAAATGGCGCACAATCCCTATCTGGTGGCATCATTGGCGCGACTGCAAATCGACCACACACGCATGAGCCAGACCTTCTATCGTCCCGCCGCACCGGCAGAGACTTTGCTGGTGCTTAAGGCTGTCGAACAGCATGACGCGTTGATCTGCGCGATTGAAGCGCGTGAAAGTGCGCTCGCAATCGACCTGACGCTGCAACACTGGGATCTTAGTCGCGACCGGATGGAGCGTTTCGTCCGCCCGGATCCGTTGCCAGTGGACGTCATTTCAATCAAGGACCGCCGCAATGCAGTTTGAAGGCATCTATACACCGTTGGTGACACCCTATCACGATGACTTTTCGTTGAACGAGGGGGCGTTGGCCGAAACAGTCGCGCATCTGATTTCGGCGGGTGTTCACGGCATCGTTGTTGCGGGATCCACGGGGGAATACTACGCGCAAACCGCCGATGAGCGACTAGAGATGATGACGCTTTGTGCTGCGTTGATAAACGGGCGTGTGCCGATGGTTGTTGGAACAGGAGCCATCCGGACAGAAGACAGCGTCATGTATGCAAAGGCCGCAAAAGCTGCAGGTGCAGATGCGCTGCTGGTCGCCACCCCGCCATATGCATACCCGACGGGCCGCGAGATTGCGCTGCATGCGCTGGCCGTGGACAGGGCCGCCGACCTGCCCGTTATGCTTTATAATTACCCGGGCCGCATGTCGGTCAACATGGATGAAGAGACCCTTGACCGTCTTGGACGCTCCCCGAATTTCTGCGGCATCAAGGAAAGTTCAGGTGACATCAACCGTCTGCATATGCTGGCGCGGGATTACCCCCATATTGCACTGTCTTGCGGGATGGACGATCAGGCGCTGGAATTCTTTGCATGGGGTGCGCGGTCATGGGTCTGCGCCGGCTCCAACTTCGCACCCGAAGCGCATATCGCGCTTTATCAGGCCTGCGCCGTCGAAGGGGACTTTGCCAAAGGCCGTGCCATCATGTCGGCAATGCTGCCCTTTATGCGCGTCCTCGAGCAGGGTGGCAAGTTCGTTCAATGCATCAAATACGGCCTGACCCTGCGCGGCATCAATGCAGGTCCGCCCCGCAAGCCACTGCAACCGCTGAACAAAGACGACAAACGCGAACTGGCAGAAGAGATCCGCACGATGAACACGGCCATTTCCAGCATCACGGGAAAGAACACATGACCGACCTGCTGACCCACGCGGAATACCGCGCAATCGCCGATGCACTGGATGTGCCCCGCAGTCCCTTTATTGATGGCAAATACCAGCGCGGGCAGGGGCCGATGATGGCCACGACCAACCCCGAAACGGGGGACGAGATCACACAAATTTCGACGGCCAATGCCGCTGATGTGGACCTTGCGGTCGCCAAGGCGCGACAAGCCTTCGATCAGGGACGCTGGGCCAAACTGGACCCCGATGCGCGCAAGGATGTCTTGATCCGCTTGTGCAAACTGATTACCCGCAACAGGCGTGAATTGGCCGTGATGGAAAGCATTGAATCCGGCAAACCGATCCGCGATTGCGAGCTGATCGACATCCCCGAGACGATTCACTGCATCAAGTGGCACGCCGAAGCCATCGACAAGATCTATGACCAGACAGCGCCGACCGGTGACGGCGCGCTGGCGATGATCCTGCGCGAACCTGTGGGCGTTGTGGCCGCCGTTTTGCCGTGGAATTTCCCGCTGATGATGTTGGCATGGAAGATCGGTCCGGCACTGGCGGCAGGATGCTCGGTGATTGTGAAACCGGCGGAACAAACCAGCCTTACGGCACTTCGCGTGGCCGAACTGGCGGCCGAGGCGGGCGTGCCGCGGGGTGTTTTGCAAGTGCTTCCGGGTGATGGCCCAAGCGTTGGTGAACCGCTGGGTCGTCATATGGATGTCGAT
>CBDTYC010000178.1:0-5781 GCA_965364495.1 uncultured Yoonia sp.
GGTCAGCGACGACGCCATTGGCATGGACCGCTACAAAGTCGAACCCCTGCTAGGCGACACAAGCGCGACCGCGCTGACGGCACTGGTCGAGGCTGGCGATACCGCCGAAACCCCGTTGAACGCGAACGAACGTATCGCGGTTTTGACCGAATGGCTGGACACCAACCCCCTGCCCGCCTCTATCAGTTGGGAATGGACCGGCGATCAGGAAGAGCAAGCTGAATCAGGGGCGTTCTTGCAGACTGCCTTTGCTGGCGCGCTGGGTCTGATGTTCATTATCCTGCTCGCGCAGTTCAACAGCGTCTACAATTCCATTCTGGTGCTTATGGCTGTCGTCATGTCGACTGCGGGTTCGCTGGTGGGGATGCTGGTGATGGATCAGCCGTTCTCGATCATCATGACGGGAACAGGGATCGTGGCCTTGGCCGGAATCGTGGTGAACAATAACATCATCCTGATTGATACCTATCAGGAATACAGCAAATATATGCCCAAGACCGAGGCGATTACACGCACCGCCGAAGACCGTATCCGTCCGGTTCTGTTGACCACAATCACGACTATGGCAGGTCTGGCACCAATGATGTTCGGGCTGAGCCTTGATTTCATGAACGGTGGCTACTCGATCGACAGCCCGACGGCACTTTGGTGGAAGCAACTTGCAACTGCGGTGGTGTTTGGCCTTGGGATTGCGACGATGCTGACATTGGTCTTTACACCGTCGATGTTGGCTGCACGTGTCTGGTTTGTCATTTATCTGGAGTGGCTCGGGCAGCTTTTTGCAAAGCTTTCGATGGGGCGCAGCAGCCGCGCGGCGCGTGACTGGGCCCTGCGCAAACAGGCAAAGCGGATCAAGACGCCAGAGGTTATTTGGACAGAGGACGACACACCAGCGCCAGTCGTCATCAAGTCAACGATGCAAGCCGCAGCAGAATAACAAAGAGGCCCGCCATGATGCGGGCCTTTTTTTCTCGCTTCACCCCGCTTGGTCCGGGGACCTGAACTGGACATCTTGAAACCATGGCAAAGCAATTTCCGATGCATGCGACAAACGCCAGCTGCCTTTGTGGCGATGTCACATTATCCGCCCAAGGCGTGCCGCTTCGCGTCGGGCTTTGCCACTGCAAAGACTGTCAAAAACATCATGGAGCGGCCTTCTACGCCGCCGCGATTTTCGCGGCGAGGCAAGTCGCCGTCTCTGGCCCGACACACAGCTACAAAGGACGGCACTTCTGTCCGCGTTGCGGGTCTTCGGTCTTTGCTGAAAGCGGTGATGAAATCGAAATCCATCTAGGCGTTCTGGATAGCACCGACAGTTTTGTACCGACCTACGAAGGATGGACGACGCGGCGCTTCAAATGGGTATCCGCCTTTGCAAAGATGATCCAGCACCCGCGTGGACGCGAGGATTAAGCCAGCTCTTCCTCTTCCGACTGGCGGTTCCACAGTTGCGCATAGCGGCCTTCTGATGCCAGCAGATCGTCGTGGCGGCCTTCTTCGACGATTACACCGTCTTCAAGCACAACAATCCGGTCTGCATCCGCAATCGTGGAAAGCCGGTGCGCGATTGTAATCACTGTGCGCCCCTCGCCCATCGCTTTCAGCTCGGCTTGAATTTCCATCTCGGTCTCCGTGTCGAGCGCGGATGTCGCCTCGTCCAACAACAGGATCGGCGGGTTCTTGAGCAATGTCCGCGCAATGCCGACACGCTGCTTTTCACCGCCTGACAGCTTCAAACCGCGCTCGCCGACGGTGGTTTGGTACCCGTCAGGCAGACTTTGGATAAAGGTGTGGATCTTGGCCGCCTTGGCTGCCGCAACAATGTCTTCTTCGCTGGCATTCGGGCGCCCGTAAGCGATGTTATAGTGGATCGTATCATTGAAAAGGACAGTGTCCTGCGGCACGACACCGATCTGCGCATGAAGGCTGGCTTGGGTTACGTCCCGCACGTCTTGATCGTCGATCAGCAAGGCACCACCGCCAACATCATAAAAGCGGAACAAAAGCCGCCCGATCGTGGACTTCCCCGATCCGGACGAACCAACAATCGCGACCGTCTGTCCCGGTTCAACTTCTAGCGTGACACCTTTCAATATCGGGCGGGCGTCATCATAGCCGAAGATCACATCTTGAAGAGACACACGACCTCCACGCACCTCAAGCGGGCGCGCGTTCGGGCTATCGTTCACTTCTGCGGGCTGTTCAAGCAAATCGAACATATCGCCCATATCAATCAAGGCCTGCCGGATTTCGCGATAAACCGTCCCCAAAAAGTTCAACGGCATCGTGATCTGGATCATATACGCATTGACCATGACAAAATCGCCAACTGTCAAATCGCCGCGCTGCACACCAATAGCGGCCATGACCATCACAACCACCAGCCCACCGGTGATCAGAACGGACTGGCCGAAATTCAGGAAAGCGAGCGAATAATTGGTCCGGATCGCGGCGTTTTCATAGTTGGCCATGGCAAGATCATAGCGATCCGCCTCCCAGCGTTCTGCGCCGAAGTATTTGACGGTTTCAAAATTCAACAGACTGTCGATCGCCTTTTGATTGGCGTCAGTGTCCTGATCGTTCATCACTTTTCGGATTTTCACGCGCCATTCTGTCACTTTGAAAGTGAACCAGACATAAAGCGCAATCGTTACAACAACGGCCGCCAAGTACCAGACATCAAACAGGAAAAACAGGATGACTGAGATCATCAACAGCTCTAGCACCAGTGGCCCGATCGAAAACAGCAAGAAGCGTAACAGGAAATCAACACCCTTCACGCCGCGCTCGATGATCCGTGACAAACCGCCCGTCTTGCGCGTGATATGATACCGCATCGAAAGGCGATGTATGTGCGTGAACGTCTCAAGCGCCAACTGTCGCAAGGCCCTTTGGCCGACTTTGGTAAAAACCACATCGCGTAGCTGCTGAAAGCCAACTGTCATCAGTCGCGCGAGGCCGTAAGCAAGTGTCAGACCAACGGCCCCGAACCCCAACAGCGTCGCAGCAGAAGCCCCTTCCGGCGCCAGCGCGTCAACGGCCTGCTTATACAAAACGGGTGTACTCACCGCGATCAGTTTTGACAGAACAAGCACCGCGATCGCGATTACGACACGGCGTTTGACCCACGTCTGACCTTCCGGCCACAAATACGGGACGACGCGTTTGATAACGCCCCATCCCTGAACTTTGGCATCATCAAGATTTTCGGCTGTTGTGCTAAGGCGGCGCATAAGGACTCCGGATTGCGGCCCCCTTATCTAGGGTGCGACCGACCCGAAGACCAGAGGGCGCGGAATTATTGCGAGATTTCGGGTATGCGGAAAATCTGACCGGGGTAAATCAGGTCAGGATCGCGGATCAGATCGTTATTGGCCTCGAAAATCGCGACGTAGAAAATGCCCGACCCCAGGTTCTCTTCTGCAATTGCCCACAAGGTCGCACCGGGTTGAACTGTCTTGACTGCCACCTCGAACCCGTCTGCATTGGTTTCTTCGGCCAACACGGCAGCCACCTCTTGCCGTTCTTCGCGCTTGAAGGGGGTTTCCAGTCGGGACACCACATCGCCTTCGGTGTCCACCTCATCAATGCGCAAGGTGTAGATGCCGGTGTCAATCTGCGGCAATTCAATCCGCCAATCCCCCCCGGCCGTTACTTCGGACGTCGTGACGGGCTGGTTGTCGATATAAATCTGAACAGCACCGTCGCCCGTGGCACGGCCTGACAATTGCACCTCGCCCTGCGGATCATAGGTGATCGCATCAAGTGCGACGTTCTCGGCATCGCTATCGGTCCCACCTTGCACGACGCGCACACCATCCGCATCAGCCTGCAAAACAGTGGGTGCAGCCGCAGGCGCATCCGCTGCGATCGGCGTATCGGGAACGGGCGGCGCATCGGGCGCATCGGGGGCCGTTACGGTTTCGGCAAGCAACGCTGTCGCATCTTGCCCGGCGACTTCGGCAGTTGGAAGGTCGGTGGCGACAACAGGTGCCGCAATCGGAGAAACGATATAGCTAATGTCCGAGGGGATCGCGGCGCCTTCCGGATCGGCCACCAGAAACAACCTGCGCGGCTGATCCGAGGGACCGGCAACCGGCAAGGCCACAAAGTTACCGTTGCTGTCGGCAGTGACACGTTCCAGCGCCTCGTTTGCCAAGATAACATCGACGACCTGCCCCGCTTCGGCACGGCCAGCAATGACAATGGCCCCATTGGGATCGACACGGAATGTATCAAATTGCGGGCCAATGGGTGGCACTGGTGCAGCAGGCGTGTCGCTTGCAACTGCGGGCGCAGGCGCCGCTGTTTCAGGTTCAGCAATGACTGGTGCCACTTCCGGTTCGGCAATTACGATTTCAACCACACTCTCTGTCGGTGGTTCTTGAGTTGACTGTGGACTTGGCAACAACGCAAAAATCGCCAGTCCGATCACCGCGGCCAAGCCACCACCCAGCACAATCGGCTTTATGCCAGATTTCACGTCTTCCGTCACATCCTGCCCCTTTGATCGTGCGCCATTCCGGCGGCCCCCACCGCTTATGGTTGAGACACCTTAGCAACGCCGCTATGACCGGTCAAAGCGAAGCTTGGCGAAAGGTGCCTCAATGTCTGCATTTCCGAAATCAGTGTGTGTTTATTGCGGCTCTCGCGATGGCGGCAGCCCGTCATATGCCCAAGCCGCGACAGATACCGGTCAAATGCTGGCCGCGAACAAATGGCGGCTGGTTTATGGCGCCGGCGATGTGGGGCTAATGGGGCGCGTGGCCAACGCGGTACAGACCGCAGGCGGCGCCACGTTCGGGGTCATCCCGACCCATCTGCTGGACTGGGAAGTCGGCAAACGTGATCTGAATACATTTGTGATCACCGAAACAATGCACGAGCGTAAGAAAGTCATGTTCATGAACGCCGATGCTGTTGTGGTATTGCCTGGTGGTGCCGGATCACTGGATGAATTCTTTGAGGCGCTGACGTGGCGGCAGCTCAAGTTACACAGCAAGCCGCTGATACTGCTTAACATCGACGGGTTCTGGAACCCGCTTTATGCCTTGCTGCAGCATGTCGTGGACAGCGGATTCGCGGGCGATAACATCTTGTCCTTTGTTCAGGTGGCCCAAGATGTTCCGGCGCTGGAAAAAATGCTGAAAGACGCCCTATAGCGCCGCAATCAAAGCCGCGTAGCGATCCAACGAGATGTTGGAACCGCAAGCGATGATCCCGACCTGCCGCCCTGCGAGCGCGTCTTTCAAAGGCCCAAGGATCGCGGCCAGCGAGGCCGCACAGGCAGGCTCTGCCGTGATCCTCAGGTTCTGCTGGTAAAGGTCCATTGCGGCAAGCATCGCACGATCATCAATCTGCACAATGCGGTCTACATGCGCACGTGCCACGGCAAATGACAGCGGCATTGCATGCGGTGCGCTCAGGCTATCGGCAATGGTAGCAAGCTTTTCGGTGCGCATCGGTTGACCCGCTGCAAAACTTTGCGTCATACAATCGGCACCGAACGGCTCGACGCCAATCACCTGTGCGGCAGGGTTGATCTGCTTGATCGCGCAGGCCATCCTGCCAATCATACCACCACCACCGACAGGAATGACGTAGGTGTCAATCTGCGGCGCTTGGCTGGCATATTCATACCCGCAGGTGGCGGCCCCAAGGATCATGTGCTCGCCTTCGTACGGATGCAACATCGCACGGCCCTTGTCGGCAGCTTCTTTCATCATCGCCGCATCGACGGTATAGCCCTCGAAATCCTTCATGCGGCGCTGTTTTTCCTCT
>CBDTYC010000179.1:0-5736 GCA_965364495.1 uncultured Yoonia sp.
GGTCTTTGGGTTTTTTCCGGCGCGCCGCGCGGCGCGGCTTAATCCGATTGATGCATTGCGCCGTGAATAGTTGCGGCATGAACGGCCTGACCAAACGCAACCCCTGCGTCATTTGCGGGCAGGTGCTTGTGGGTCAGTACGTTGTAGCCCCGTTCACGCAGCGTCTGGCCAAGCTGATCGTGCAGAGCGCGGTTCTGCATCGCACCACCTGACAAGATGATCCGCGTGGTTTTTGCGTCCGCTGCCACCCGCGCCGCACAGTCGGCCAGAACCGCGACAAGGCCCGCGTGAAACCGTGCGGCAATGACGCTGAGGTCTACTCCTGCCTTGATATCCGCGATGATCGCCGCCCAAAGCGGCCCCCAACCGATCACACCCTGATCCGTAACTGTCGCGTCATATCCGTCTGACGGCGCAATCTGGTCTATCAGTGCCTCCAATTCCATGGCGGCCTGGCCTTCGTAATGCTGTTGGTCAAAGGCAATTCCCACTGCTGCCGCAACCGCATCAAAAAGCCGCCCCGCCGAGGATGCCAGTGGCGCGTTTACCCCTTGGGTAATCATCTGGACGATCAGATGTGCGGGCTTGTCCGCAAGCATGTTTGCCATGGGTGTACCGGCAATCTGCTGCGGCCAGTCATCGCCGCAGGCTGCGTGTAAATGCGCCACCAGATTGCGCCATGGCGCGCGCACGGCCTGTTCCCCGCCGGGCAGGGCGATGGGCTGGAAGTGCGCCTTGCGGGTGAACCCGCGATAATCCCCCAACAGGATTTCACCGCCCCAGATTGTCCCGTCCGCGCCCAGCCCTGTCCCGTCAAGGATCACACCGACGCAAAGCGCATCATCAGGGGCGATCCGGTGTTCGGCAAGGCAGGCGACCATGTGGGCGTGATGGTGTTGCACATGCACCAGTGCTGCACCGGTTTCTTTGGCAAGCTGCACACCCCATCCGGTTGACAGGTAATCAGGGTGCATATCGACGGCGATGACCTGTGGTGCGAACTGGTAAAGCTCTGCGAACAGCGCGATCTTGGCGCGGAAATCGGCGAAGGTTCCGGCGTTGGTCAAGTCTCCGATATGCTGCGAGGTGACGGCCTGTCCGTTCTTGATCATGCAAAACGTGGATTTCAGCGCGGCACCCATTCCAAGGACGCGAGGTGTTTCAGCAAAGCGGGGATGCAGCCGGACCGGTGCAGGTGCCAGTCCGCGCCCGCGCCGCAGGATGCAGGGACCCTGCCGGTCCTGCCGCATCCCGCTGTCATCCAGCCGGTTCACGATGTCGCGGTCATGCATCAACCACGCATCCGCGATCCCCGCCAAGGCATGACGGGCATCGGCGTTGTCGGTCACCTGCGGGGTCTGCGCAGGGTTGCCCGATGTCATCACCAACGGCCCCGCGACCTGCGCCATCAAAAGATGATGCAGGGGCGTGTAGGGCAGCATGACGCCGATACGGGCCAGCCGTGGCGCGATGCCTTCGGGTGCCATATTCTCGCGCGTTTCAAGCAAGACGATGGGCGCGGCAGCCGTGCGCAGAAGGTCGGTCTCTGCTTTGGAGAGGTGGCAGAATTTCCTGATCTGGTCAAAATCCTTGGCCATGATCGCAAAGGGTTTTGCCGCCCGCCCTTTGCGCTGGCGCAGCGTCGCGACAACATCTGCATTCGTCGCGTCACAGGCCAGATGAAACCCGCCGATGCCTTTGATCGCGATGATCTGGCCCTGCATCAGCCGTTGTGCCGCCGCTTCCACCGGATCGGCACAGGCGATTTGGCCCTGTGTGTCTTCGACCCAGAGCTTTGGGCCGCAGACCGGACAGGCGATGGGTTGCGCGTGAAAACGGCGGTCGGCGGGGTCATTGTATTCACGTAGGCAATCGGCGCACATCGTGAATGTGTGCATAGAGGTTTGCGGGCGGTCGTAGGGGATGCCTTGCACAATCGACAGACGCGGGCCGCAATGGGTGCAGTTGGTGAACGGATAGCGATAGCGCCGGTCTGTAGGGTCAAAAACCTCTTGCAGGCAATCGGGGCAGGTGGCGGCGTCCGGTGTGATCTGGGTCGTGATAACGCCTTGGGTGCTCTGGATGATCTGAAGCCCGTTACTCTCGGCCTGTCCTGTAAGGGGCGTGCGTGTCACGCTATCAATACGGGCCAGCGGTGGCGGGGATTTTGTCAGTGAAACCGCGAAGGCATGCAGGTTTTCCGGTGGTCCCCAGACCAGAATGCTGACGCCTGCACCATTGTTCAGGACATGGCCGCTAAGCCCCGCCTTTTGTGCCAGTCGCCAGACATAGGGGCGGAACCCGACGCCTTGCACCTGTCCCTGCACGATGATCTGGCATCCGGTCTGTGCCATCAGCAGATGCGCGGCAGTTGTTCACCCGCAAGCCAGTCAACGATGCGGGTGCCGCCAAAGGCGGTTTTCATCTGCACCAGATGCGCCGGATCATCCGTCACCTGTCCGATGATCGCGGATTTGCGCCCCAACGGGTGCGCGCGCATAACCGCCAGCAAAGCGTCTGCCTTGGTGCTTGGGCAGATCGCAACCAGTTTGCCTTCGTTGGCGGTGTTCAGCGGATCAAGCCCCAGAATCTCGCAGGCGGCGGCCACATCGGGGGCGACGGGGATTTGCGCTTCGTCCAGCGTGATACCGACCTTTGCCGCGGTCGCGATTTCGTTCAATGTGGCCGACAAGCCACCCCGCGTGGGGTCGCGCAGCATGGCGATGTCAGGGACGGCGGCGACCATCCCCGCCACCAACCCGTGCAAGGCAGCGGAATCGGAACAGATCGTCGTTTCGAACGCCAGATTTTCGCGTTTGGACAGCACCGCCACGCCATGATCGCCCATCGTGCCGGACACCAACACCGATTGTCCGACGGCCACATTTGCGACAGAGAGGTCCAGACCCTCCGGCACCACCCCGATGCCGGTCGTTGTGATGAAAACACCATCGCCCTTGCCGCGTTCAACCACTTTGGTATCGCCGCTGATGACCTGCACACCCGCAGCTTTGGCCGCTTTGGCCATCGACCGCACGATCCGGTCCAGATCGGCCAGCGGGAAACCCTCCTCAAGAATAAAACCGGCGGTCAGGTACAGAGGCTTTGCCATCATCGCCAGATCGTTGACCGTGCCATGCACACACAACCCGCCGATATCGCCGCCGGGAAAAAACAAGGGCGCGATCACATGCCCGTCGGTGGACATGACCAACCGGCCCGTCTGCACCCCGAAAAGCCCCGCGTCATCGCCGCGATCAAGGATGCGATTGCCCAGATGCTTGTGAAACACATCGCGGATCAGATCAGCCATCGCGCGCCCGCCGCCGCCATGGGTCATGTTGATACGGTCGGTCATGCCGCATCCTGAGGCGCGCGCTGGCGGCCATAGCTATAGTAGGCCGCACAGGCCCCCTCGGACGAGACCATGCAGGCGCCCATCGGATTGTCGGGTGTGCAAACCGTGCCGAAAAGCTTGCATTCGGGGGGTTTCTTGGCCCCGCGCAGCACGGCGGGACATTCGCAGGATTTGACCTCGCGTGATTGCTTTCGGGACAGGCTAAAGCGTTCTTCGGCATCGAAGTCAGCGAAATCGTCGCGTATTTGCAGGGCGCTGTGGGGGACCGACCCCAGCCCGCGCCATTCAAACCGGTCGCGCATGGCGAACACCTCGGCCACCAGCGCTTGTGCCTTGCGGTTGCCATGACGTGTCACGACGCGGGTATACTGGTTTTCGACCTCTGCGCGGCCTGCGTTGACTTGCCCGATCAGCATCAGCACCGATTGCAGCACATCCAGCGGTTCAAACCCTGCAATGACCACGGGTTTTTTATACTTTTGCGCGGCGGCCTCGTAGGGTTGCGACCCGATGACGGCACTGACATGCGATGGCCCCAGAAAGCCGTCGATTTGCGCGGGTCCGTCGGGCGCGTCAAGGATATGTCCGATTGCCGCTGGCGTCAGGACGTGATTGCAGAACACGGTGAAATTGGTCAGCCCCGCGGCTTGTGCCATTTTGATCGCGACGGCTGTGGGGGGTGTTGTCGTCTCGAACCCGATTGCGAAAAAGACAACCTGCCGGTCAGGGTTTTCGCGCGCGACTTGCAGGGCGTCCAGCGTGGAATAGACCATGCGCATGTCGGCCCCGTCTGCCTTGGCGCGGATCAGTGACCGCCGCCCTGTGCCCGGAACGCGCATCATGTCGCCGTAGGTGCACAGGATCACGTCGTGCTTTTCAGCCAGTTCAACCGCGTCATCAAGCCGCCGGACGGGCAGCACGCAAACCGGGCAGCCGGGGCCGTGCACAAAGTGGACGTTGGCTGGCATCAGATCCTGCACACCATAGCGAAAGATCGCGTGGGTATGCCCGCCGCAGAATTCCATAAAGTGATAGGCGCGGTCGGGCTGCACCGTGTGCCTGATCGCCGTTGCCAGTGTTCGTGCCAGTGCCGGATCGCGGAATTCGCTGATATAACGCATCAGTTTGTCCCCGCGATTTCGGCCAGTTCGTCTTGCAGGATGCCGGCCTCGGCCATCAGTGACAGGGTGCGCGCGGCGTCTTCCTCGCTGAGTTTATGAAGCGCATAGCCTACGTGGATCAGCAGGTAATCACCCACCGCCACAGCGTCCAGCAACGCGGTCGAGATGCGTTTGCGCACATTTTCGACGGTCACGACGGCCATGTCGTCGGGTTCGATCACAAGAACTTTGGCGGGGATGGCAAGGCACATGGTGCGGGTCCTATTCTGCGGCGGCGCGGCGTCGCGCGGCACTGATCCAGTCCAGCCAGTCGGCCATGCCCGCGCCTGTCTTGGCCGATGTCTCAATGATCGCGAGCTTGGGATTGATGCGGCGCGCGTTCGCAATCATCAGGTCGATATCAACGTCCAGATAGGGCAGAAGATCGGCCTTGTTGATCAACGCAAGGTCGGCTGCGGCGAACATATCGGGGTATTTCAGCGGCTTGTCCTCGCCTTCGGTGACGGACAGGACGACGACTTTGTGCGCCTCGCCCAGATCAAAACCTGCGGGGCAAACAAGGTTGCCGACGTTCTCGATGAACAAGACACTGCCGTGAACAGGTGCCAGATCGTCAAGGGCATGGCCGATCATATGCGCGTCCAGATGGCAGCCCTTGCCGGTGTTGATCTGCACCGCGCGCGCACCCGCCGCGCGGATGCGGTCCGCGTCGTTTGCAGTTTGCTGGTCGCCCTCGATCACGGCGCAGCCCTGCGCATTCCCGCGCATTTCAATCGTCTTGACCAGCAACTGCGTCTTGCCCGATCCGGGACTGGAAACAAGGTTCAGCGCGAGGATGTCATTCTCCTGAAACCGACGCCGGTTGGCGGCGGCGTAGCTGTCATTTTTGGCCATCAGATCGCGTTCAACCACGATTTGGCGCGGTTTGCCGTCGAAGTGGACGTGGCCGTCACTGCATCCGCATGTACCACACATTATACGACCTCCAGTTTGCTGATCTTCAGCGCGTCGCCTTGGATCAATTCCATCGGACCCGCCCCGCAAAGCGGGCAGGGGTCATAGCGTTGCCGGATTTCCGCGGTCTGTTGGCAGCTCAAACACAGTGCTTTGGCGGCGGGTGTCACGATCTCGACGCTGGCCCCTTCGGCAACCGATCCGCGCATGACCACATCAAACCCAAACAGCAGCGCGTCAGGTTCCACGCATGACAGAGGTCCGACTTCCAGCCAGACGCGGTTGACGCGGCTGAAACCGCTT
>CBDTYC010000180.1:0-5730 GCA_965364495.1 uncultured Yoonia sp.
GCATCAAACCTGTGACTAAACCCATTGCGCTGTCCTTTCGCGGTGTTGTGCATCTGAGAGGTGAAATCGCGGGGCGATGAATTCTTCTGCCCGCAAGATCCACCCGCCTTTGCCGCCTGTCTTGCGTCGCGCGAACTTGCGACTGGCCGGGCGGCGCGCTGCGAGATCATAATAATAGTTCCGCCGCGCAATTCCGTAGGCATCCACAAAATGATCAGGGGCTGCCTCCATCGCTTGGGCTGCGGCGGCGATCGTTTGCGGACCAATCACACCGTCAACCGCCACAGCGATCCGCATGTCACCCATCAGTCGCTGAAGGATTTTGACCGCATTTGCACCCGCATTCACGTACATGTCGAAAACGCTGGCCTGCAATGCCTGCGGCAACTGATCGATCTTTGGTTTTCGAAAGTAGTGTTCGACAAAAATTGAAACGGCGTGTGCGCGGGTCAGAACCTGTACATCTACGGCGTCGATGCGCCCGTCATCGTTCAGATCAAGCCCCAAACGGCGCATCGTATGAACCGTGACCCCGTATTTCGTAGCCCCACCCGGATCATCGGGATCGTTCACATAGCCGCCTTCGCGGGCCACAATTTCGCGTGCAATGTCGGTAATTGTTTGCATCTTCGCCCCTCGCATGAAGTTGGGGCAAAGGTGCGCTTTAATCGTTAATTGGTGACGACTGCACCGTCCGGATCGACATAAGTGCCTTGCGCCTTCAATGCGTCGATGACTTCTGACGGCATGTAGGTCTCGTCATGTTTGGCAAGAATTTCAACGGCTTCAAATTGGCCGTTGATGTAGTTTCCTTGCGCAACCATACCCTGACCCTCTTCAAAAAGGTCTGGCAGAATGCCTGTGTAAACCACCGGAACAGTTGAACCACCATCTGTTACAGCAAAGCTTACTTGCTCGCCCTGACCGCGAACCAGTGACCCTTCGGCCACCAACCCGCCAATACGAAAACGCTCGTTCGGGGGGGGTGGTGCTGCGGCGACTTCGCTTGGCGAGCGGAAGAATTGAAAGCTGTCGTCAGGCAGGAACCACAAGAGCACCAAGACCAAAGCAAGGCTAACGCCTGCCAAGGACAACACCTGCACACGGCGGCGCTTCTTGAGGCTTTTGAGCCCCCCGGTCATGGGAACACGGGGGCCAGCATCAGACCCTCTGTTTCTGGCAGTCCCAGCATCAGGTTTGCGTTCTGCAACGCCTGCCCCGAAGACCCCTTGGTCAGGTTATCCAGCGTGGCGATAACGATCGCACGGCCCTCGATACGGTCCGCGACAACGCCGATATGACAGAAGTTCGACGCCCGAATATGTTTGATCGACGGATGTTGTCCCATTGGTAGCACCTCAATGAACGGTTCGTCCGCATAAGCTGCGGCTAAAGTGTCATATATGGTCTGTGGGTCGCCATGAACATAGGTAGTGGCCAAAATGCCGCGGTTGGCCGGGATCAGATGCGGTGTGAACTGCACATGAACCGGACGTCCTGCAATGGCTGAAAACTCTTGATCGAACTCTCCCAGATGACGGTGCGTGCCCCCTACGGAGTAGGCATGCGCGCCTTCCGACAGTTCTGCATGCAAGAGGTTCTCTTTCAGGCTACGCCCCGCGCCTGACACTGCGGCCTTGAGGTCAATGATGATGTGATCAAGGTCGATCACCCCCGCCTCGATAAGGGGGCGCAATGCATATTGGCCTGTGGCCGCGTTGCACCCTGTCCCCGCAACAAGACGCGCACTTTTGATCTGTTCGCGGTAGAACTCGGTTAAGCCATAGACGGCCTCTTGCTGCATTTCGGTCGCGGCATGGCCTTTACCGTACCATTTGGCATAATCGGCAGGATCACGCAGCCGGAAATCAGCCGAGAGGTCGACGATCTTGAGCGTCTTGGGTAGCTTTGAAATGACCTCTTGCGATGTGGCATGCGGCAATGCGCAAAACACCAGATCAACGCCTGACAGATCCATATCCTCGATCGTCGTCAATACCGGCAGATCCAGATGGCGCAGATGCGGAAATACATCCGCCATAGCCATCCCGGCCTTGGAATTGCCCGACAACCCTACGATTTTCAAGCTAGGGTGCGTTGCGATCAAGCGGACAAGTTCCGCGCCTGTGTAACCAGAAGCGCCAAGAATGGCGACGTTATAGCTCATGATGTGATCCCTTCCGGAGGGTGATATTTCAAGACAAGTCGTTAAGCGGCTTCAAAGGTGATCTGACGTCGCAAGAATTGAGTGGCGCGGTTGGAAACGCGGGCAGGATCGCCTGTCGTCAAGAACTTTGACACGGTCCCAGAGCCTACCATTTCAGGGCGGCGCGACAAGTAATCGGCAAGGCTTTCGGCCACCAGATTCGCCTGTGAAAAGACTTTGACCTGCGGGCCAAGGGCCGCCTGAAATTGCATTTCCATCAACGGGTAATGCGTACACCCCAGAATAGCCGCATCCGGTTCCGGCATTTTTCGTTTCAGCGCATCGACATGGCTGTTGACCAAGGCCTCTGCCAAAATCATATCGCCGTCTTCAATCGCGTCGACAACACCGCCACATGCCTGCGCTTCGACATCAACGCCGATCGCTCGAAACGCCAGTTCTCGCTGGAAAGCGCGGCTAGAGACTGTCGCCGGCGTTGCGAATAATGCGACATGCTTGACGCCCACTTCACGCGGAGGCGAGTTGTCGCCCCACTGCCGTTCGGTCAGCGCCTCGATTAACGGCACAAAAACACCCAGAACGCGCTTGTCGGTCGGAACCCAGCCTTCTTGCATGCGCCGCAAGGCCGCGGCAGAGGCCGTGTTGCAGGCCAAGATCACCAGATCACATCCCGCATCAAACAAGCGTTGCGTGGACTGTGTCGTCAGTTCGTAAATATCGTCCGGCGTGCGCACACCGTAGGGTGCGTGCGCACTGTCGCCCATGTAGACCAGCGGCAATTCAGGCAAGCGCTTTGAAACTGCGTCCAGCACCGTAAGGCCACCCAGTCCGCTATCGAATATGCCCACCGCCATTGCGCACCTTGTATTTTGCTTCAAACTCGTGGCCCATCAGACTAGTGTCGATGGGCGTCAAGCTCAATTCATACGTGGCTTTGCGCAGGAAATCCATGCACCCTTTAGGGTCTTTTTCAAAGGCAGCAAGATCCGCGGCGGGAATGGGCTTTCCGACGACGACGCGCACAGGTTTGTTCATTTTTGATCTGAATTCACGAATGAACATACCGGTTCGCAACGTGCTGTGGAGATGACTGGCCAACTGGAAAAGCCTGCTGTTGTGACCCTCAAAGAACACCGGCACGATGGTTGCCCCTGATTTGGCAATCATCTTTGCGGTAAAGGTCCGCCAGCTTGGGTCCATCGGCTGTGAAAATGGTCTGGATGCTGTCGACACGGTACCACCCGGAAATATGCCGATAGCGCCACCCTCTTTCAGATAGCGAACAGCCTCTGCACGGGTTTCGAGGTTCATTTTTGCGGCCTCTTTCGTCTGGTCAAACGAAATCGGGAGAATCACGCTTTCAAGATCAGGCGCGCGCCGAAAGATCCGGTGCGCCAGAACCCGAAACTCTGTTCCCCGTCGCTCAGACAGAATCCGGCCCATCATAAGGCCATCAAGAATACCGTAAGGATGGTTTGAAACGATGATCAATGGACCCGTCGCAGGGATGTTTTCAAGCGCGCCGCCGACCACCTGCAGTTCCAGCCCGTAACGGTCAGAGATGACGCGCCAGAAACACTGCCCCGCAGCAATATCCTGTTCATACCCTTTGACTTTTTTCATCAAACGCAACCTTCCGGTCGCGTTTTCCATTACGCGGATCACAGCCTTGCCGCTACGTCCTTTTGCGCTGGATGCATAACTGATGTCGCGTGCAATGTGCCGGTCAAGCATTGGCGTCTATCTTTCATTCTTAAAATGCTCCGCATAGATACTGCCTCATTGCAACAATCAAGTAACAAACGTTTATTCAGCCGCTTGCTGCATGGGCGGTCTGCGTAACACCGCCAGTAGTTCTTCGCGCCGCTTTGCTGCCTTGCGGGCGTTTGCGTCTTTCACCGGACCAAAGCCACGGATGTCGAGCGGAAGCGCCGCCAATGCGATGGCCGCATCGCGCGTATCAGGACGTACGATAGCCAACACCTCTGAAAGATCGGTCTCGTATTGTTTGATCAAAGCGCGTTCCATCTTTCGCTCTGCCGCGCGACCAAACGGATCAAACGGTGTGCCGCGCAGCCACTTGAGCTTGGCAAGCTTCGGAAATGCCCACGCCATCCGCGCACCGAATTCGCGCTTGAGAGGTCGCCCATCAGGACCGGTTTGGGACATTATCGGCGGCGCAAGATGATAGCGCAGCTTAAGGTCACCGTCGAATTCCGCTTCAGCCTTGGCCTTCGTCTGCGCGAGCAAACGTGCGACTTCGTATTCGTCCTTATATGTCAGTAGCTTGTGATAGCCTATGGCGACCGCCTCTTGTAGCGGCGCATCTACAATCTGATCTACCAGACGGCGGTACTTCCGCGCCAATCGCTTTCCTTGATAAGTCACCACATGCGCTTCGCGAAAGGCAATCTTCTCTGTCAGCGTTTCAGGCAAACCCACAACAGTCGGCTTAAGGACGGCGTTCGCATCCTGCGGATGGGTGGCGGCCCAGCGGCCCAACTCGAACGCCTTGATGTTGCGCTTGACCGATGCGCCATTTAGCGCGATTGCGCGCAGGATAGCATTGTAACCCACTGGTATTGCGCCACTTTGCCACGTAGCCCCAAAGATCATCATGTTGGAATAAATGCTGTCGCCGAGCAGCGCCTTTGCCAGCGCCGAGGCATCAAACATCACTAGACCTGCCCCCAATCGCGCCTCAAGTGAAAGACGCAGTTGATCGCTTGGCAGCCGGAACGCTGGGTCGCGGGTAAATGCGCCGGTCATGATTTCATGCGCATTCACAACGCCAACCGTGCGTCCCGTTTTCATCAACCCGATGGTTTTTGCGCCAGCAGACACAACCAGATCGCCGCCAATCAGCGTATCACATTCGCCCGTTGCGACACGGATTGCATGAATATCACTTGGGTTCTCACCAATACGGCAGTGGATATGAACGGCACCGCCCTTTTGGGCAAGACCGGACATTTCCATCATGCCAACCCCTTTGCCCTCGATATGCGCGGCCATTGCCAGGACCGCACCGATGGTCACAACACCGGTGCCGCCAACGCCTGTGATCACGATATTATGGGTCCCGTTAATAACCGGTAGCTGTGGTTCTCGCAGGTCCGGCAAGTTGATTTCAGAGGTCGGTTCCGTGCGGATTTGCGCGCCTTCGATTGTGACAAAAGACGGACAGAACCCGCTGACGCAGGAGTAGTCCTTGTTGCAGGACGACTGGTCAATCGCCCGTTTGCGGCCGAACTCGGTTTCAACCGGCACGATTGACACGCAATTGGATTGCACACCGCAATCACCGCAGCCTTCGCAAATGTCGGGGTTGATAAAGACACGTTTGTCCGGATCAGGGAATTGCCCGCGCTTGCGGCGGCGGCGCTTTTCCGCAGCGCATGTTTGCACATAAACTATGGCAGATACACCTTTGTATTTGCTATACTTATCCTGAACAATTGACAATTCATGACGCGGATACACCTCTATTCCGCTGGGGAAAGACGCCAGATCAATGTCTTCTTTTTCGTCGTAAACGAGGGCTACATTGCGCACGCCGAAAG
>CBDTYC010000181.1:0-5716 GCA_965364495.1 uncultured Yoonia sp.
AATGGCAGCGCGGACCATCGTGATAGGGCGCAAGAGCTTGCGCAGCCATTGCCGGCCCCAAATCAGACCCGCCTATTCCGATATTGACCACGTCAGTGATCTTGCCACCCTGCCCTTTGAACACACCAGAGCGAACGTCAGATGCAAAGCTGTCCATCCGCGCCAAGGTCGCGTGAACTTCCGGCATGACATCTTGCCCATCCACATAGACAGGACCACCGTCCAGATTACGCAGTGCAGTGTGCAGGACTGCACGCCCCTCGGTCTCGTTGATCGCCTGCCCTGCGAACATGGCATCCCGCTTGGCCGCGACACCAGTCGCGTCAAGCAGTTCTAGCAGCAACGCACGGCCTTCTGCGTCGATATTGGTCTTGGCATAGTCGAAACGCATGTCGCCCATCTGCGCACAGAAGTCGGCTGCCCGCGCTTCGTCAACCAGATCTGCAAAGCGCCGGTCCGCGACCTGCGCGTGATGTGCCTTAAGTTTATCCCACATAGTTAACGCTCCGCCCAGTGAATGATTGATCCGTTCAAGATTGCCGCAACAGGTGCTTCCTGCGGTGACAAATGCCGCGCCTTTTCCAACGCTTCGCGCTTTTCCGCACCCACGATCACGATGTGACGGCTGATCGCGGATTTCAGCACTTTGGCTGAAAGCGTGATCCGCGGCTCTGGCGCACCAGGCGCGCGCATCGCGACCAAATTGTCTTTGCCATGCAGTGCCAAATCAAGTTGATCTGCCCCGGGAAAGATTGATGCCGTGTGCATGTCCGTCCCCATGCCCAACAACATCACCGAAATCGGCAGCATCGGGGTCAAGGCTTGGGACAATTCAGGCAGTTTTTCCTCTGGCGTTTCTGCATCGGCATAGAGCGGTACATAATTTGCCGCCGCCGCACGATTGACCAGCAACCGCTCGCGCAGAAGCCGCGTGTTCGACCGCTCGGACGTTTCTGGCACCCAGCGTTCGTCGGTCAGCATCACATTCACGCGCGACCAATCCAGATCGACAGCACACAGGCTATCAAAAATCGGGCCCGGCGTTGTACCACCCGGCACCGCGAACGAAGCAGTGTCATTGCCCAGCAAGCTGTTTTCCAACTCGCTGGCCAGAACGTCGGCCAGATCCATCATCATCATTTCAGCATCGGGGTAAGTGACAATTTTCATAGGTCAAAGTCCTTTTGTGAATTCGGCATAGCGCGATAAGAACGCACCACTACCCCTTGATATCGCGCCACTTTCGGCCATCGCGGTGCATCAGCATCAATGCGTCTTCGGGACCGGCAGAACCTGCGTCGTAATGCTTGGGCACATCATTGCGGGCTTCCCAACCTTCAATAAGCGGATCTGTCCATGCCCAAGCAGCCTCGACTTCGTCGCCGCGCATGAACAAGGTCTGGTTACCACGAATGACGTCCATAATCAGCCGCTCGTAGGCGTCTGTCACGTCTTCGGAATCTTCACCCAACGCGTCGGCAAATGACATATCCAGCGGCACATCAATTAACCGCATCCCACCGGGACCGGGTTCTTTGATCGTAACCTGCAGGTCCATGCCTTCATTCGGCTGGAGTCTGATCGACAGGATATTGCGGTGACGCGCGGCATCGCCTTCAAAGATCGTGTGGCCAAGATCCTTGAACACGACTGAAATCTCGGACGCGCGCGCTTTCATGCGTTTGCCGGTCCGCAGGTAGAATGGCACGCCAGCCCATCGCCAGTTCGCAATATGACAGCGCATCGCAATAAAGCTTTCGGTAAAGCTGCGGGGGTTTTCAGCGTCCTCGCGGTAGCTGGGGCCATCCGGGCCAGCATCATATTGGCCGCGCACGATATGATGATGATCAATGCTCTGCAAAGCCCTGATAACTTTCAGTTTTTCATCGCGCACAGCGTCGGCTTCAAACTGGCCCGGTGGCTCCATGGCGATCAGGCAAACCAACTGCATCAGATGGTTTTGCACCATGTCACGCATCGCACCGGATCGGTCATAATACGCGCCGCGCCCGCCCACACCGACAGTTTCGGCCACTGTGATCTGAATGTGATCGACGTAGTGATTGTTCCAGAGCGGTTCGAACAGCATGTTGCCAAAGCGGACAGCCATCAGGTTCTGGACAGTTTCTTTGCCCAAGTAGTGATCAATGCGGTAGATCTGTTTCTCGTCAAAATGTTCAGCAAGCGTTTTGTTCAGCGCGCGCGCACTTTCAAGATCACGACCGAACGGTTTTTCAACGACAATCCGGCTTTGTGCGTTGGCGATCTTGTTCTTGTGGAGGCGTTCCGCCAGATCGCCGAATAAAGATGGCGCCACGGAAAAATAGAACGCTTGAACAACATCGTGGCGCACCAGCTTGGACAGCGCTTTCCAGCCGCCATCGCCTTTTGCATCGATCGCTACATAATCAAGTCGTTGCAGAAATGCGTCCAACCCTGCGGCATCGTCTTTTTCATCGCCACCGAACTCGGCCACCGCAGCGGCAATCATGTCGCGGTAGCCTTGTGTATCAAGCTCCGAACGCGCGGCGCCGATGATGCGCGACTCTTGTGGCATCTGCCCTGACAAGAAGCGGCGGAAAAGACCCGGCAGAATTTTGCGGCGTGCCAAATCGCCGGTACCACCAAAAATGACCAGATCGAATGTATCGACCGGAATGACGCGTGAGACCATGGTGTGCTCCCTCTGGGGATAAATAGTTAGCGCTAACGCCGCCTCTTTACCCCGCACCTCTGCCCAAGTCTAGCACCAGAACGCGGCTTATGCCTCCAGTTCGGCATCCCAATAGAGAAAATCCATCCAACTTTTATGCAAATGGTTGGGCGGAAACTTGCGCCCCACATTGTGTAATTGCTCTGACACAGGACGCCGCGGAGGTTTACGCAAAGTCAAACCGCTTGGCCGCAGGGACCGCGACCCTTGGCGCAGATTGCAGGGGCTACAGGCCGCCACGAAATTCTCCCAACTTGTCACCCCGCCACTGGCACGCGGCACGACATGGTCGAAAGTCAGATCACCCTTGGTGCCACAATACTGGCAGCTGAACTCGTCGCGCAAAAAGAGGTTGAAGCGTGTAAAGGCGACTTGCGTTTGCGGTTTGACGTAATCCCGCAGAACCACGACAGATGGAATGCGGATCACCGTAGAAGGGCTGCGGACGACTTCGTCATATTCGCTCACAATATCAACACGGTCGAGCCACGCCGCTTTGACCGCTTCCTGCCAAGGCCACAGCGAAAGCGGATAATAGGACAGCGGCCTGTAATCGGCATTCAGCACGAGTGCCGGAAATTGCTTTAGCGCACCCGGTGCGCGGACAAAATCAGTTCGGAAATCAATCTGCGTCATCGCGTTTATCCCAAGACAAGCCGATGCAGGACAGCAATAAACGGCGGTCCCGCATGCTTCTTACGCTAGACTATATATCGCGCTAGAATTGTGACAACCCCACTAGATGCGGCATTTTTGTGCGGTAGAAGAACGGAAGTGTGACCGATAATTTTCTGGGCAGAGCAAGCTGCGGATGGCATTTTCTGTGCCACGAGCTCGTGCGGGCTGTGTCGAAAACCTGATAATCATTGCCAGAACGGGCGCTCAGGCGCACTATCAAGCCTACTTTCTGACCTCTTTGGGATTAACAAGAAGGATATTTTGCAATGGCATTAGAAATAATTGGCGCCGGATTTGGCCGGACCGGAACCGACTCGTTGCGCGCGGCACTGACAGTTCTTGGCTTCGGCCCCTGCCATCACATGTATGAAATCCGCGACAACCCAGAAAAAGCAAATCCGTGGCATGATTACTTTTGCTCAGGTGCAGCGCTTGATCTCGACACACTGTTTGACGGCTATCGTTCACAAGTCGACTGGCCGGGTGCCCACCTTTGGCGCGAGTCAGCCGCGCAGTACCCGGACGCGAAAGTGATCCTTTCTGTGCGTGATCCAGAGGGCTGGTATGCGTCGTATTCCAAAACGATCAAAGCCTTCCGCGAGGCCGAAATGCCGCCCGAAGCGCCGCACATGCGGCAAATCCAAGAGTTCGTCGAGGTATTTCTGGCGGATCGTCTAGATACCAAAGACCGCGCGATTGCGGACTTCAACGCACATACCGAAGCGGTCAAAGCCGCAATTCCGGCTGACCGTTTGCTCGTCTACGAACTTGGCTCCGGTTGGGAACCGCTTTGCGGGTTTTTGGGTGTGCCGGTGCCTGACCAAGCTTACCCGCACACCAATTCGACAACGGATTTTCAAGACAAAAACATCAATCAGCCGCAGTAGTCAAAAAAGGCGAAACAGGGATGACCGATCATTGGTCATCCCATTGTCGTACTTGGCGGCTCTAGCTTAGTCCAAGCCTGTCACGCATAAACGCCAGTGCAACCGACAGGCCGTCAGGTGCGATGCCATGGCCTGTGCCTTTCATGATGTGGGCATAGACTTCTTTCCAGCCAGCACCCTGCAATGCCTCGGCCGCTTGCGGCAAGGATTGCGGAGGCACGACATCATCAGCGTCGCCGTGAATAAGCAGGACGGGCGGGCGGCTTTGGGTTTGGTCTGCCAAGACTTCCGGCTGCAACAAGCGCCCCGAAAATGCGACGATCCCTGCGACGGCATCTTCGCGCCGTGGCACCACATGCAGCGCCATCATCGTGCCTTGCGAAAAGCCCAGCACGATGACTTGTTCGGGTAACAGGTCTTCGTCAACCATCACACCGTCAAGAAACGCATCCAGATCAGCCGCTGCGCGTTCCAGTCCTGCGTTGCTTTCTTCTTCGCTTGATCCGTCGATCCAAGGAATCGGGAACCACTGCAACCCCATTGGCGCACCCGCGCATTCCTCCGGCGCATCGGGCGAGATGAACAGAGTGTCTGGCAAATGTTCGCCCAAAGGATCCGCCAAGCCGATCAGATCGGCGCCGTTTGCCCCATAGCCGTGCAAAAACACGACGCAAGACCTGATTTCACCAGAGACCGGCTCGCGGCGTTGTGCTTGTAAACCACGTGTCATGTGATCCCTTCCCGTTGTTTGTTGTGCTTGTAGTAGGCCCACAAGATCCGCGCTGCAACCGATCGCCATGGTGACCAGTCTTGGGCCATTTCACGGAATGCTTTTTCCTTTGGGCGTTCTGGCAAATCAAAGATCAGCTTTGCGGCTTCCTGCAACGCAAGATCGCCTGGCGCAAAAACATCCGCCCGTCCAAGCGCGAACATCACATAGATTTCTGCGGTCCAAGGCCCGATGCCCGAAACCGCGGTCAAGGTCTTGATCGCCTCTTTTGCCGGCATGTCGCGCAGCGCGTCATAGTCGATGTTCGCGCGGGCCAATGCATGCGCATAGCGTACCTTTTGTCCGCTTAGCCCTAATGTGCGCAGCCGTTCTTCTGATGCTTCCCCGACGGCCTGTGGGGTCACCATCCCTGCACCTTGCAGTTTGCCCCAAATCGCATTTGCCGAGGCTACGCTGACCTGCTGGCTGACAATCGCACTCAGGAGTTCGGCAAAACCTTCAGGCCTTAGGCGCAACGGCAATACTGGAACATCCCGCATTACAACGGCAAATCGCGGCTCGTGCTGGCACAGCCATGCGGCACCTTCTGCCACGCATGCATCCGATATGATCCGCCTTTCGTTCAAAGTGCAGCGACCCAGGCCAAGGCTGCTTCTACTTCATGCACAACCGCCCAATCCCCGACTGGCGGTCGGGCGATCATCAAGA
>CBDTYC010000182.1:0-5703 GCA_965364495.1 uncultured Yoonia sp.
GACAGCGATGAACGAAGACCAGCTTTCCCGCTGTCGTAGGGACAATATGGGGTTGGTGTTTCAATCTTGCCACCTTATCCCGACAATGACTGCACTTGAAAACGTTGCGACCCCGCTGGAGTTGGCTGGCGCACCGGATGCATTCGCCCGCGCCGAGGCTGAATTGCGGACCGTTGGCCTGGCTGACCGCATGGATCACTATCCCAGCCAGATGTCAGGAGGAGAGCAGCAGCGCGTTGCACTTGCCCGCGCTTCCGCCCCGCGGCCGCGCCTTTTGCTGGCCGACGAACCCACCGGTAATCTGGATGAAACCAACGGGCAGGCAATCATCGACATGCTATTTGAGTTGCGTGATCGTCACGGTGCCACATTGATCATGGTTACCCACTCCAATGAACTGGCTGCCCGCTGCGACCGTGTTGTACGTCTTCGCGATGGTCGCATCGAGGATCCAATGGCAAAGGCCGCCGAATGAGCCTTCGCATTGCTTCCCGTTTTGCCGCCCGCGAACTGCGCGGTGGCCTGCGCGGCTTTCGCGTGTTTCTGGCTTGTCTGGCACTGGGTGTCGCAGCGATTGCTGCCGTCGGCACGGTACGTGCAGGGATCGAAGCAGGTTTGAAACGTGATGGTGCCGCATTGCTTGGCGGTGATGCAGAGGTTGAGTTTACCTATCGCTTTGCCCGCACAGATGAGCTGGCATGGCTTGAGAGTGTGTCCGACAACGTCTCGGAAACCGTCGATTTCCGCTCGATGGTCGTTGTTGACCGCAACGGCGAATCCGAACGCGGCCTGACCCAGATACGCGCCGTTGATGACCTTTATCCTTTGATTGGTCAGGTCCAACTAGACCCGACAATGCCCCTGCCCGACGCCTTGGCCGACAACGGCGGCGTGATGGAACGGGTGCTGGCCGATAGATTGGGCCTGACGCCGGGCGATCAGTTCCGCCTTGGCGAACAGGACTTTACCTTGCGGGCAATTCTGGACCGCTATCCGGATAACGCTGCTGGGGGTTTTGGACTTGGCCCCCGCACGATTGTGCTGACCGATGACCTAGCCAATTCCGGATTGATCATGGAAGGGACGCTGTTTTCGACGCAGTACAGGCTTGATCTGCCGGATGGTGCAGACCTGCAAAGCGTCAAAGAGAGTGCCGAAGCACAGTTCAGCAACAGCGGATTGCGTTGGCGGGACAGCCGCCGCGGCGCTGGCGGAGTTGCTGAGTTCGTGGACCGGATCGGGGCATTCCTTATTCTCGTGGGTCTTTCTGGTTTGGCCGTCGGGGGTGTCGGTGTTTCTGCTGCGGTCAGAGCCTATCTGGCAGGCAAGACGGGCGTAATCGCCACGCTTAAGACGCTCGGGGCCACACGGGCCACGATCTTCCAGACTTACTTTGTCCAGATCGGCGTGTTGACCATCCTTGGGATTGTGCTCGGGCTTTTGCTTGGTGCCGGATTGCCCATCCTGTTTGCGCCTCTGATAGAGGCAAATCTGCCAATCCCGGCGGTCTTCACAGTCTACCCTGCCGCATTGTTCGAAGCCGCGGTTTACGGCGTTCTTGCGGCGCTTGTCTTCACACTCTGGCCACTGGCCAAGACCGAAGACATTCGCGCGGCAACCTTGTTTCGGGATGCTCTTTCCAGCAGTGATACCTTGCCTGCGTTTCGATACCTTACCGTCATCATCTTTTTGTTGTCCTGTCTGGTCAGCGCGGCAATCTGGTTTTCCGGCACGGTGTTCCTGACGGTCTGGACGGCAGGCGGCATCGCCAGCGCGTTGGCGATTTTGATCGTTGCAGCCTACCTTATTCGCGCGATTGCACGGCTGTTGCGCAAGCCGACACGCGGTCGCCCTGCCCTGCGGCTTGCCTTGGGCGCCATTAGCGCCCCGGGCGGCGAAGCCACTTCTGTTGTTTTGTCGCTCGGTCTTGGGCTGACAGTACTGGCCGCTGTCGGGCAAATTGACGGTAATCTGCGGAACTCTTTTTCCAACGACCTGCCTGCGGTCGCGCCCAGCTACTTCTTTGTTGATATTCAACCCGATCAGATCGACGGGTTCCGCGCACGTCTAGATGCCGACAGCGACGTCAGCCGCGTTGATACTGCCCCGATGCTGCGCGGGATCATCACACAAATCAACGGTCGACCCGCAAACGAAGTCGCGGGCGGCCATTGGGTGATACAAGGCGACCGCGGCATCACCTACGCCAATGCGCAGCCGACAGGAACCGAAGTCACTGCGGGGCAATGGTGGCCCGAGGATTATGCAGGTCCGCCGCAAATCAGCTTTGCCGCTGAAGAAGCCGCAGAGATGGGCCTGTCGCTGGGCGATATGATGACAGTCAATGTGCTGGGGCGCGATATCACAGCCGAGGTCACCAGCTTTCGCGATGTCAGCTGGGAAGATGCAGGGATCGGCTTTGTCTTGGCGATGAACCAAGGCGCACTGGCAGGTGCGCCGCATAGCTGGATTTCGACTGTTTACGCCGAAGAAGAAGCCGAAGCTGCGATCTTGCGTGATTTGGCAAGTGCCTACCCTAACATCACAGCAATCCGCATCCGTGACGCGATTGATCAGGTCATTGAACTGGTCGGCGGCATCTCTGCCGCGACCCGCTATGGCGCACTGATCACCTTAATCACCGGGTTTTTGGTGTTGATTGGCGCTGCCGCTGCAGGCGAGCGTGCGCGGACATTTGAATCCGCCGTCCTTAAGACGTTGGGCGCACCACGCAGCCAGATCATCACCAGCTTTGCTTTGCGGGCAGCAATCTTGGGTTTGGCTGCAGGAACGGTCGCGCTCGGTGCGGGTATCTTGGGCGGTTGGGCGGTCTCAACCTACATCATGGGCACGCCATTTGCAGTGATTTGGGGCAACGCGTTTCTGATTGTCGGCGGCGGTATTGCCACAACGACGCTTGCCGGTCTCGCATTTGCATGGCGTCCACTATCCGCCAAGCCCGCGCAAGTGTTGCGCGCACGCGAATAGTATGCGCGCTAGCGCCGGTGATGCAAAAGGCTGAACAACCGTGCTTGGCGGGCGAATGGTTCGGCCGGTTTCGCATCGGCTTCTTGCGTACTCATCACTTTGCGCGCCAACAAAACAGCGACGACAGCAAAGACCGCGCCACCAACATACTGCCCGATCAAGACACCGGGCGCGCCAAACCATGCAGCCCCCACCAATACGAACGGTATCGTCCCGAACGTGTGCCGACCCCAGTTAACAAGGGTAGAGTAAAACGGGTGCCCGAGGTTATTGAATGCCGCATTTGCAACGAAGATCACCCCGTTAAAAAAGAACATCAGTGACAAAGGCCCCGCGAACAGGAATACCAGCGCGCGTGCTGTACCATCGAGTTGGAACAAGAATTGAATTCCGGGCCGCGCAAGAAAAAACAACCCCGAGACGACGATTACGACAATCCCTGTGAACAGTAGCCCCTCGCGGAACGCCCCGCGCACACGGTTGTTCAAACCGGCACCCGCATTTTGCCCGATGATCGGCCCAATCGCCCCTGACAGGGCAAAAATGACCCCGAATCCGATTGGCGTCATCCGCGCGATAATCGCCATGCCTGCCACCGCCTCTTCACCAAAACTGGACATACTGCGGGTGACGTAGGCTTGACCGATGGGGGTCGCAAGTTGAGTCAGGATCGCTGGCACGGCAATCGCAAGGATCGGACGGATATCAACCGTAAGGCTGCCAACGGTGGGCCTGTCAAAGCCGCCATAGTGCCGGATCAGAGGCATCAATGCCACAACTGCAATGACAACACGTGCGCAAACGCTCGCAAGGGCCGCACCGGTTAGTTCAAGGTCCAGTCCGAAAATCAGGATCGGATCAAGCACAGCATTGACCAGACCACCCCAGATCGTTGCCATCATCGCACGGCGTGCATCCCCGTGTGCGCGCAAGATTGCACCACCGATCATGCCAACCATCAGAAATGGCAGCGAAGGCACGATGATCGACAAGTAGTGAACTGCAAGGTCCAGCGTTGCACCCTTGGCGCCCAGCAACCCGACTAGAAAACCTAGGTTCACCCACACGACAGCCGCAAAGATCGCCCCGAAAATCACGCCATAGATCAAAGCATTCGTGGCGCGTCTGCGCGCATCCTCTGCAGCGCCTGCGCCCAAAGCCCTTGCTACCAGCGCCCCCGCTGCAATCGCCATGCCGATGCCAAAGGAGGTCGTAAAAAACAGGATTGCCCCGGCATATCCCACGGCTGCTGCCAGTTCGGCTTTGCCAAGCATAGAGATGAAAATCATGTCGACGAAATCGACCAAGAAAACTGCCATCAACCCGACAGAGGACGTCAGCGACATCACCGAGATGTGGCGAAAAAGGCTGCCTTTGGTAAAGACCGCCTTGGCAGGCTCGGGGGCCTTCGGTTTTCCGTCAGTCATCGGTTAGCGCGCCTGCATTCGTTCATTTGCGTCAAACAACGCAGGACGTGCCTTTGAATTCAAGCACATTCGCAGAAACAATTGGTGCGCAGCAATTCGCGCTAAAGCGTCAAAGCGTGGGACGTGTCTGCAACAAAGGCATCACATCTGCCATTTCCGGACCACGCGCGCGCCCTGTCACGGCTTTGCGCAGCGGCATAAACAGACCCTTGCCTTTGCGGCCCGTCGCCTCTTTGACGGTCGCGGTCCATGTGCCCCATGTGTCGCCGTCAAACGGCAGGGGTGGCAGCAGCGCGAATGCTTGGGCAATGAACGCGCGGTCTTCTTCATCAACCAGCGGCGTCGCGCCATCGCGGAACAGCGCCCACCAGTCGGCGACTTCATCAAGATTGGTGATGTTTTCCCGTACGACATTCCAGAAAGGCTCTGCCAGATCAGCAGGCACACCGGCCGCGTTCAGAACCTCGGCCACATCGGTATGATCAAGGGTCGCCAGATGACGTGCCGTCAGTGGCACAAGATCTTCGGCATCGAATTTCGTGGGAGCAGAGCCGAATTTTGACAGATCGAATGCCGCAACGACTTCGTCAAGATTGGCACGCAGTTCAATCGGGTCAGAAGACCCCAAACGCGCCATCAGCGACAAGATCGCCTCGGGCGCGATGCCGCGTTTGCGCAAATCACGCAGGGCTAGAGTGCCCAGCCGTTTGGACAACGCTTCGCCTTGTGGACCGGTTAGCAAGGAATGGTGGGCAAAGCGCGGAACCGCCCCGCCCAATGCCTCAATGATCTGGATTTGTGTTGCTGTGTTGGTGACATGGTCCGAGCCACGCACGATGTCGGTAATGCCCATCTCGACATCATCAACAACCGACGCAAGCGTATAAAGAATTTGCCCATCGTTTTTGAACAGAACCGGGTCGCTGACAGAGGCTGTATCAATCGAGATATCGCCGATGATCCCGTCGGCCCATTCCGTCCGCTGTTGATCCAGCTTGAAACGCCAATGCGAACCACGCTCCGCGCGCAGTTTGTCTTTTTCAGCGTCCGACAGGGCAAGCGCCGCGCGGTCATAGACTGGCGGTTTACCCATGTTCAGTTGTTTCTTGCGCTTCAGGTCCAACTCGGTCGGGGTTTCAAAGCATTCGTAAAGCCGCCCCATATCGATCAGCTTCTGCTTGGCGACCAGATAGTTTTCCATGCGTGCCGACTGGTGTTCAACCCGATCCCACGTGAATCCAAGCCATTTCAGGTCCTCTTTCAGACCTTCGACGTATTCGTCCTTTGA
>CBDTYC010000183.1:0-5697 GCA_965364495.1 uncultured Yoonia sp.
CTGATGGGGCGGCTTGGCGCGCGTTTGCAGGCGTGGACAGGCAATCGCTGGGTCATCAGCCTAGCAGAGGGTGACGCGCTCACGATCGCGGAAACCCGCGATGCCGCTGAAAACGCAATACGTCATGAGGCGGAACAGCATCCCCTGATACAGGCCGTAATCGCCGCGGTTCCAAAGGCCAAGATCACAGAAATCCGCACCGAAGCCGAAAAAGCCCAAGAGGCCCTGCACGACGCCCTGCCCGAAGTTGACGAAGAATGGGACCCGTTCGACGAGGATTGATTGCGAAGCGGCGGCAAAGCCCCTAACTGAGAAGAAACGACAACGTAGGAGAGACGCAGATGCTCAAAGGACTTGGTGGGCTTGGCGATATGGCCAAGATGATGAAGCAAGCGCAGGAAATGCAGGGCAAAATGGCCCAGATGCAGGACGATCTGGAAAATATCATGGTCGAAGGCGTCAGCGGCGCGGGCCTTGTCAAGGCAACGGCGACAGCAAAGGGCGAACTAAAGGGTCTGAACATCGACCCGTCGATCTTTAACGGCGATGACAAAGAAGTCGTCGAAGACCTGATCCTTGCTGCAATCAAGGATGCGCAAAGCAAAGCCACCGCACGCGCACAAGAAGAAATGGCCAAAATGACCGAAGGTTTGGGACTGCCACCGGGCATGAACCTGCCGTTCTGATCACCAGATGACCAACGGCAACGAAGATCTCGATAACCTGATCGCCTTGATGGCAAAGCTGCCCGGCCTTGGGCCACGCTCTGCCCGACGGGCGGTTTTGCACCTGATCAAGAAACGTTCATTGGTGCTCTTGCCATTGGCCGACGCAATGCAACAGGTCGGTGCGACAGTGCGTGAATGCCTGAACTGCGGGAACGTCTGCTCGGCTGATGTCTGCGATATCTGCGCGTCGGAAAAGCGCGATGTCGGTCAGATCGCCGTGGTCGAGGATGTGGCCGATCTTTGGGCGATGGAGCGCGCCAAAGTTTTCAAAGGCCGCTATCACGTTTTGGGCGGCACGCTGTCGGCACTTGACGCGGTCGGGCCGGACGAACTGCGCATCCCCAAATTGATCGACCGGATCAAAACCGAAAACGTGACCGAGGTTATTCTGGCCCTCGGGGCGACAATCGACGGGCAGACGACGGCGCATTACATCGCGGATCAACTACCGGGGATCACTGTGACCTCGCTTGCGCAGGGTGTCCCTGTGGGCGGCGAACTGGATTACCTTGATGATGGCACGATCACAGCGGCATTGAATGCGCGTAAGGCGATTTAAGCGCCTCTGCCAAAGCATCAAACACAGTCCGGATTCGGCGACTGGTCCGCAACTCCCGGTGGGTGGCCAGCCAAACGGGGAACGTGATCTTTGGCACATCCATAAAAACCGGTTCGACGCCTTCAATATGTGGCCGTAGGTTATCCGGCAGGACGCCGATCCCCAAACCCGCGCGCATCATTTCCCACATTACTACACCACTGTCAGAGCGCAGTTTGAACTGATCCTCGCGAATAACAACACCATAACCCGCCAGAATTTCCAGCATCATCTTTGTATCACGCGGCCCTAGAAACACATGCCCCGACAAATCGTCCGTCGTGACAGGTCGACCGTGGGCGCGGATATAATCGGATGACGCAAAAAAACCGGCGCTAAAGTCTGTCATTTGCCGCGCAATCAACTCGGGTTGGTCCGGTCGGACATGCCGTATTGCGATATCGGCATCGCGGCGGGTCAAATCTTCGAGGCGGTCAGATGCGACAATTTCGATATCAATCCCCGGGGCCTCTTGGCGCAGCTTGCGCATAACCGGCGGCAGAAATCCTGCGGCCATCAGTTCACTTGCAGTAATCGTCACGCGGCCTGCGACGTCTTGGGATTGCCCCGATGCGACCATCGAAATCCGACTGGCCGCTGCACCCATTGCCTGCACATGTTCTAACAGGTCATGGCCTGCCGATGTCATCTGAAACGACCGCCCCGCGCGTTCGAACAGCGTGACCCCCAGCGCTTCTTCCAAGGCGGTCACCTGACGCCCCAATGTGGGCTGGGTAGAATTGAGCGCACGCGCCGCAGCACTTAGCGAGCCCTCCTCGGCTGTCGCCAAGAACGCCCTGATCTGGTTCCAGTCAAATGAGATCGCCTGCCAATTCATGCAAATATGTATATCAAACCGACATATTTTCGCAATTTATATATCATCCACGTATATGATATGCCCACGGCAACGGGCGAACTGCCCTGACGCATTCAAAGGAACACAGCCATGGCCAGTGCCATCTTCTGGGACAAAGCGGCAAAGAAATATGCCGCATCAAAAATCGCCGATATGGCGGGATACGAAGAAACCCTTGCCCGTACCCGCAGCTTTCTGCATGCAGACGATCATTTGCTTGAAATCGGTTGTGGCACAGGCAGCACCGCGCTGAAGCTCGCGCCGTCTGTTCGGCGGATGACGGCCACTGATATCTCTGGCGGGATGCTCGCAATTGCCAACGAGAAACTGCAAAAGACCGACCTGACGAACCTGAAATTCGTCCAGACCGAAGCCACCAAACCTATCGAAGGCGCGCCATTTGATGCGGTCTGTGCGTTCAGCATACTGCATTTGCTGGATGATCTGGATACGGGACTTGCGCATATTCACAGCCTGCTCAAACCCGGCGGCATGCTGATTTCCAAAACCGCTTGCTTGCGCGACATGAGCTTTGCACTGCCGCCAGTGATCAAAGTAATGCAGTGGATCGGCAAGGCGCCGCACGTCGGCATCTTTACGGGCAAACAACTCGAGGCCGCGTTCGAAAAGGCAGGCTTTGAATTAGTCGAAACAGGCTATCACGGCAAAACAAGATCAACGCGTTTCATCGCAGCGCGGCGCAAGTAAGAAAAAAAGGCGCGGCATCCAATGAATGCCGCGCCCCATTTTTCCCGAAATCGAGATCGGATTAGTCGTCGTCACCATCATCGGCGTCGTCAGGCAGGTTAAAGAAGCTGTCGGCGTCTTTGACGTCGCGCTTGTCTTCCACTTCCTCGTCATCGTCATTGCTGTCTGACAGGCTGAAGGTTTCCAGACCGGCCATCGCAGAGGGCATCTTTGGCTCGGCTGGCATGCCAAGCGACTGTTCTGTGCTGACCAGCTTGCGACGTTCGTCATCGGTCATTGCTTCGCCGTCTTTTGCCTTTTTCGCATTGGCCTTTTGCACGGCTGCGTCCAGTTCGGACTGCTTGCACAGACCCAGTGCGACCGGATCAATCGGGTCGATGTTGTTGATGTTCCAATGGGTCCGCTCGCGGATCGCCTGAATGGTTGGCTTTGTTGTCCCGACCAGCTTGGATATCTGACCGTCAGTCAGCTCTGGATGGAACTTGACCAACCAATAGATCGACGCAGGGCGATCCTGACGCTTGGAAAGCGGTGTGTAACGTGGGCCACGCCGCTTTTCTTCGCCGGACGCGGCGGCATAAAACTTGAGCTTCAGCTTGTGCGTTGGATCAGCTTCGGCCTTATCAAGCTCTTCTTGGGTCAGCTGGTTGTTTGCGATCGGGTCAAAACCTTTGACACCGGTTGCGACATCGCCATCGGCAATGCCCTGCACTTCCAGTTCGTGGAAACCGCAAAAGTCTGCAATTTGCTTGAAGGTCAGTGTTGTGTTGTCGCAAAGCCAGACAGCGGTTGCTTTGGCCATGATTGGTTTATCGGACATCTTCTATCTCCATCTTATCAGCAGACAAGCCTTTCCCGCGCCCTTGAGTTGGGCAGACTGCAATCGCAGCCGGGTTCGCATTGTCGGGGAACTTGGCAACTGTATAGTGTCAGCCAAACCGATAGGAAAGATCAAAAATGTATCGCTTGTTTGCTCTACTGTGTTTGCTGGCATCGCCAGCCACGGCGCAGGACCGCACAGGAGAGTTTGACTACTACGTCATGTCTTTGTCGTGGTCGGCAAATTGGTGCGCGCTCGAAGGTGACGGTCGCAATTCGCCGCAATGCGATCCGCAGGCAGATTTTGGCTGGATCCTGCACGGTCTTTGGCCACAGTACGAACGCGGCTATCCTGCCAACTGCAGCACTCCGCTGCGGCATCCGTCGCGGGCCGATACCGCGGCAATGGCCGATATTATGGGAACTGCGGGGTTGGCGTGGCATCAGTGGCGCAAACACGGGGTTTGCAGCGGGCTGTCGTCCGACGATTATTTTGCCTTGTCGCGCACGGCCTATGGAATGATCACGCGACCAGAGGTTTTCCGCACCCTAAGCAGGAAAGTAACCTTGCCTGCAACCTTGATAGAAGAGGCCTTTTTGCAGGATAATCCGGCGCTTGAGGCCGATCAGATTACGATCACATGCAAATCGGGCTATATCCAAGAGGCGCGGATTTGCATGACGCGTGATCTTGAATTCCGTGACTGTGGCCGCGACGTCAGGCGTGATTGCGCCTTGGATGCTGCGCAATTCGACCCGATCCGCTAACGATAAAAGGCATCAGATAACTGATGCCTTTTCAAATTTCCTATCGTGGTCCGGCTTATGCCTCTGGCGCTGTCGGCTCTTGCTCTGACATGACCATCGTGCCGTCTTTCAACATCACCTGACCGCGCGGGTCCTGACACACCGGCGTGCCGTCACGGTTCAGGCGCGGCGTCATAAAGCCCTCTAGGCCATCGTCGATATACCAATGCTGGCAGCCGTCGGGATCAATCCATACGTTCGCTACGCCATCGCGCAGAAAGCCGCCGTCAATGCCGCCGTCGACAATATCATTGTTATCACCTGACCGCTCACAAGCTACCAAAGCCGTTGCAGCCAAGACCAAAACCGTCGTTCTTAGAAAAATCATTCGTTTTACACCATTTAGATTGCACGATTCGCACGTTAAAAGTTCGCAACACGTTATGACGCTGCTGCCAAGCGGTCCACCATTGACTGAAATTCTTGGCATAATTGCGGTTTTTTTGTCCGAATATTGCCGTCACAGCATCAGATGGGCCAGATTTGAGCCTAAGAGATCACTTCAGCAAGCAAGCTGCTGCCCTCATCTGCCATCCCTTCGATCACATCAAAATGGTGACGGGCGTGTTCGATAACGATCCTGCAATCCCAAGCCTGTGCAAATGCTTTGGCTTGCGCAAGAAATACCGGCCTTTCGTCCGCCCCCACCCACACTGTCACTGGCAGGTCAGGCGCGGGTTGCCGCAGTGGGCTTTCGCGCAAAGCCTCTGTTTTCGTCAACATCAGGTCGTCATTCATCGAGGTCTGCAGCAATGGAACCAAGTCAGCAACAGGCGAAATCGCGACAACTTTCTGCACCCTTTTCTGCCAACCGCCTGCATCTGGCAAATCCATAACCCGCGCCACAAGATGCCCACCTGCAGAATGCCCGACAAGCCGGATAGGCCCCGCGACACGCCCTGCGGCAAATGCAATTGATCTCGCTATCTGCCGTCCGATTTCAGTAATCCGGACATCAGGGCAAAGGTCATATGATGGCATCGCAACAGTCCAGCCACACGACACCGGACCTGCGGCAAGATGGGACCAGAATGATTTGTCAAAGCTGCGCCAATATCCCCCATGCACAAACACAACCAGGCCTTTGGCGGCTTGGGGCGGGTAAAAGAAATCCATCTTCTGTCGCGCGGTTTCGCCGTAAGACACGTCAATGTCGCTTCGGGTCACTGCACGAAAGT